>CAYREN010000063.1:2766-17117 GCA_964423255.1 uncultured Roseivirgaceae bacterium
GTGAGGCAAGGTCAGCGACTTACGGGCATGACTGCCGGTCAATCCTCTTTCCCTTTGGCGGGAACAATTTTTGACTTTAAGCAAAGAGGAAATAATGGAGCATGGGTCAGTGATCTAATGCCTTATACTGCTAAGATTACCGATGAACTATGTTTTGTGCGATCTATGTACACAGAGGCTATCAACCACGATCCTGCAGTTACATTTATGCAAACGGGTTCTCAATTTCCAGGCAGACCGGCCATGGGTTCGTGGGTGAGTTATGGCCTGGGTTCTGACAACGAAAATCTTCCCAATTTTGTAGTGCTGGTAACTAAAGATAAACGAGGACAGCCACTTTATTCCAGATTGTGGGGTAATGGATTTTTACCTTCCGAGCACCAGGGTGTTCAATTTAGAGCGGGAAAAAATCCAGTACTTTTTTTAAATAACCCACCTGGCGTTTCAGAAAAAAATAGAAGAACCCAACTGGACCAGCTCAATAAATTGCAAGAACTCCAATATGACAGATTGGAAGACCCTGAGATTAAAGCCAGGATATCGCAATATGAAATGGCCTTTAGAATGCAAACATCTGTACCGGAGATAATGGATACTTCAGGCGAGCCAGAACATATTTATAAATCATACGGACCTGATAGTAAAACTCCCGGAACTTATGCTGCCAATTGTTTGCTGGCCAGAAGACTTATCGAAAGGGATGTAAAATTTATTCAGCTATACCATCAGGGATGGGATCAACATGGCAATTTGCCCAAAGCAATAGCTAAGCAGTGCAAAGAAACAGATCAACCCACCGCAGCGCTCATTATGGATTTAAAACAGAGAGGATTGCTGGAAGATACACTAATAATTTGGGGAGGAGAGTTTGGTCGAACTAATTACTCACAAGGCGAGTTGACTACAACCAATTTTGGCCGCGACCATCATCCCAAATGTTTTACATTGTTCATGGCTGGAGCTGGAGTAAAAAAAGGATTGGTATATGGGGCAACAGATGATTTTGGTTATAACATTGTTGAAAACCCAGTTCATATTCACGATTTTCAGGCTACAATTATGCATTTGCTTGGCGTTGATCATGAGCGACTTACATACAAATACCAGGGTAGAAATTTTCGCCTCACCGATGTGCATGGCCATGTTGTAAATGAATTGTTGACTTGAAGTAAATATTTATGGAGCTAGATTTATTTATTGGCAGATTTCATCCATTGGTAGTTCATCTACCTATTGGATTTTTACTGCTGGCAATTATAATGGAATTGATTTCCATTAAATACCCTCAGAAATTCCTGCTCTCACAGGCTGTAAAATTGACCCTGATTGCTGGAATTTTCGGATCAATCATTACCATCGTTACTGGACTGTTACTTTCTAATGAAGGAAGTTACAATATGGAAACCTTAAATACCCACAAATTGATGGGGATCTCTGTATTGATATTATCTGTTATTTTTCTATTAATAAAACATTTTGTCTCTGGTTATCCATCAAAGATTTCGATGATATTTGCTCTATTGTTTTTCATTTTGATTTCGCTTACTGGTCATTTAGGAGGAGTACTTACTCACGGGGAAGATTATTTATTTCAATATGCACCAACTTTTATAAGGCAAATTGCCGGAATGGAAAAAGCTAAAAAGGAAGATCTAAGTACTATACATCCCGATTCTGTAAATATTTATACACATATTTTGCAACCGATGCTTGAATCAAAATGTGTGACATGCCATAACATAAACAAAAATGAAGGGGGCTTGATTTTAACCTCATTCAGTGAAGTACTTATTGGAAGTGAGAACGGTGGCGTAATTAATATTCAAGATCCATATGAGAGTACATTATTGGCGAGAGTGACATTACCAATTGGCCATAAAAAATTTATGCCTCCAAAAGGCTTGGCACTTTCATTTGGAGAGATAAAAATATTGGAATGGTGGATTAAATCTGGCGCAGACAGCACCTTGAAATTTTCAGATATGCAATTGGATGATGAAATGATATCAATGATTGACAGGGACTATAGTTTGGATTATAAAGCAAAACCTTTTATCGAGAAGATAATTGTAGATCCTGTTTCTAATCAAACTGTAGGCATGTTGGAAAGTGCTGGTTATATAGTAGAGCCTTTAGGAGAATCAACCAATTTGGTTTCATTGAAGTTTCAATCAGATAAAATTAATATCAAGGATATTGAATTGCTCCAAAAAGCCAGAGAACAAGTTACATGGTTAAACCTGAGTAATTGTGGTTTGTCAGATGATATGATTGCGAAAATTAATGTGATGCAAAATCTAACAAGACTCGATATTCACTCCAATCCAATAAATGGAAAAGGAATTGCTGACCTACAAGTATTACAACATCTCGAATCAATAAATTTATATAATACCGATTTGTCAGATTCAGGGTTATTTGAAATTGTAAAAATGCGGGGCCTCAAAAGGCTTTATGTGTGGCAAACCAATGTATCTGATCAAGCGCTTGGTCAAGCTCAAAAAGAAAACCCAGACTTGAAAATAGATTCTGGATTTAATTTAAATTAACCAATTCTTGTTTTATCTGTGTGCTCATGGATTGATTTATTTCAAAATGAATTGATCAACAGCTTGCAGTAAATTCAAAGCTTTAAAATCTGGTTTACAAGCTGTGGATATATGATCGGAAATCAAAATTGTTTTTAATCCCATCTTTTGCCCACATTCCATATCCCCACAGCGATCACCAATAAACCATGAAATTGTCGGATCGATATCAAATTTGGCCATTGCCTTTTCTACCATCAATGTATTGGGTTTTCTGGCAAGCGAAGCAGTTACAGAAGGGTGGTAAGGGCAATAGTAAATGTGATCTATTAAATGATGTGTTTTTTCCAGCAATATTTCATGACAAGCGTTCATTTGTTGCCTGCTGTAAATACCCTTTGATATTCCAGCTTGATTGGTAATAACAATCGCTAAATATCCGGCATTTTTAATTTTTTCTATCGCCTCCAACACACCGTTGATGACAATAAAATCTTCTGGAGTGAAAGTATAATCTCCTCTTTCTACATTTAATACTCCATCTCGATCAAGGAAAATGCACTTATTTTGAGACATAGATTAGTAGTTTATTGTTGAATTGTTAATAAACGAAATAGAGAGTTGAAATCAAATAAAGTATATCTTTTTGCCAACATAAATTTTTCTTCGCAAGAAGAAACCGGCATGGCCGGAGCAATTTAAAGACACAAGGGCATGATTATATGCCCCGGTAACAGCAAACTTTTAAAATATAAACAAATGAAAACGAGATTCAATATTCCAATTTGATTTTAAATGGTTTTGAAAAATCTTCTTGCATTGTGTAGGGCAGCTGGTACATATTCTTTCCTTGTGAATCAGTAAAATATAATTTTGATTTGGAAATATTTAAAGGATCCCCATCAGCCCAAAAACAATAGAAAGGATCTTTCGCATTTTCAGGACGTCGAACATAAGTGTGGTTGTATTTGCTATTTTTAGTGACAGATTTCTTTTTCTTCCATGATTTTCCCGAATCAATGCTCTCCCATAAAATAACTTCACCACCAGTCTGGTATTTTTGTGGCCCATCATCAGTTGGTGCGATAACCACCCAACGATCATCTTCAATATAAAGGCTGCCCATATCGTAATTATGATCAGATTGACCAATGATTGTTGTTTGCCATGTTGTTCCATTAAAGTAAGTCACCTTCCAATCTCTTGGGTCATTTTCTGGACCCGGCTGATGACCACTACTTGTTATGTACAAACAAACTGGATTACCTTGCTTATCAAAATTCAAATCTTTTAAATATACATTCTTACCCATGCTTGCATAATCAATAAGGCGAGCACCAATATTCACTTTAGTAATAGGTACATCTATTTTTTCTCGATTAATGGTAGTCCAGGTTTTTCCAAAATCTATTGTTTGGGCATAATATAGATCTGTACGCTTATCAACATTTCCATTGGGGTGACGGTTAAAAAATGTACAAATCAGATTTCCATGCTTCCCGCTAACTTGGTAATGCCCGCTTTTTGTTGCTCCATCCTCGATAATCCCAGCCAGTTTTTTATCATTTGACCATGAGTAACCATTTTCGCTTGTTTCGAAATACAATTCTCTAACTCCAGTATATTTTGTGAAAAAATGAAAAAATCCATTATTCAAATCCCACCAGGGCTGTGGATAAGTCATTTCTTCTTCGGTGATTTTTAAGAACGAAGTAATATCATAAGGCAATTCACTTTTGTACTTAAAACCAGGCCGGCGACTTCCTCTTCCACTAATAAAAATCCAAATAAAGCCATCGTTATCTATGGAAATACTAGGATTATCATGCGGATCATCTACACCTTTTTTATCATAGACCACCGTGGGCTTTGGCACTTTCCCTGTTTTATGGTCAAAATAGGAAATCATGCAAAGCAAGTGTCGCTCTTCTTCATCAGTAGTCCCACCATAAACAAAAAATGTTTTCTTTGCCTGAGGAGAATAAATTGCCAGTGGCCGATGTTTGGCTGTGTATGTTCCTAAACCACCAGAATATTTATCGCCATATTTTGAAATTTGTCCAAGGGTAAACCAAATGCCCTTATAGCCATTGATTTTTTGGTTATTCAGATTTGGCTGAGCATGTATATTTTGTAGTAAGACTATTATTAAAATGATGGTAGACCAAATACTTTTATAATTATTCATGTTTGGAAATTAGACATGGATTTATTTTGTAATTATTTTATTGAATTTTTTAGTCCCATAAGTGGGTTTAATTCACAGATGCCAGCCTACCACAAGCAAGCTTGCATTCAATTTATAACTCTTGTTGTGGGTTTGCCAAGAGGTTATTAACAACATATGAATTATTTATTCAAATACAAGATAAAACCTGCCGTTATTTGCATATTGTTTAACAGTTAACTCAAAAAGAAATCTACTATTTTTTCATTGCAATCTTTTAGGCCAAATATAGTTTTTCAGTAAAATTTCTATTTTTGTGGAGGAAGGAAATGAGATTAAGTTGATGGAGTTTTTTAAATTTAATCAATTTAACTAATATCAAAAGACAAATTAAAAATAAACGTGAGCGATAGTTTAGTCATCATCCCAACGTATAATGAAAAGGAAAATATCAAGGCGATCATTATAGCGATATTTGCATTGCGCAAAGATTTTGATGTATTAGTGATTGACGATAATTCTCCGGATGGTACTGCTGATATTGTCAAAAATCTTATGCTTAATTTTCCCAAACAACTTTTTATTCTTGAACGGGCAGGTAAACTTGGGTTGGGGACTGCCTATATTGAAGGATTTAAATATGCCTTAAAACACCAGTACGAATATATATTTGAAATGGATGCTGATTTTTCGCACAATCCCAAAGACCTTGAATTGTTGTATAATGCTTGCGCAAAAGACGGATACGATCTTGCAATTGGATCTCGATATGCTACTGGGGTAAATGTTGTAAACTGGCCAATGGGAAGAGTTTTATTGTCGTACTTCGCAAGTCTCTATGTTCAGATTGTCACTGGAATGCACATAAAAGATTCTACGGCTGGTTTTGTTTGTTACCACAAAAAGGTACTGGAAACCATCAATCTTGATAAAGTGAAATTTGTAGGTTATGCATTCCAGATCGAAATGAAATTCACTTCATGGAAATTTGGATTTAAAATCAAGGAAGTGCCCATTATATTTACAAACAGGGTGTTGGGCGAATCAAAAATGTCAACAGGGATATTGAGTGAAGCAATTTTTGGAATTATTAGAATGAAGATAAGAAGCTATTTCAAATCTTATAAAAAAGTTGCTAATCAAACTTAATAGATTTCATTGGAGAAATCCTTGAAATAATCATAGTTGGAACTAATAGAACCAGGCTCACCATAGTAAAAATCAATAAATTTAAAACAAGAATTGTTGTCATATTCCACTCAATGGGTACAAATTCCATATAGTAATTTTTTGGATCGAGGGTAAGTAAATTAAAATTGCTTTGAAGCAATCCAAAGGCAATTCCGATGATATTGCCCAAGGCCAAACCCTTCAAGATTAATCCCATGCCATTAAATACAAATATTTTTCGAATAGTTTTATTCGTTGCACCCAACGCTTTAAAAACACCGATCATTTGTGTTCTTTCCATGATCAGTATGAGCAGGATAGAGATCATATTAAAGCAGGCAACAAAAAGTGTAAGGCTCAAAAAGATGACGACATTTCTGTTAAGTAACATTAGCCAATCAAATATTTCAGCAAATTTATCACTGATCTTTTCAATATAAAGTTCGTAACCGACCACATCTTCAAGTTTTTCCTGGTAATAATCCACCTTATCAAAATCAGTTAGAAATATTTCAAAACCACCCACAAGGCTGTCTGGCCAATTGCTTATACGTTGCACGAGACGTATGTCTCCCAATATTATTTTTTCATCAAAATCTTCCATTCCGGTTTCATAAATTCCACTGATAGTAAGTTTTCTTACCCTCACAGGATCTACAAAATAGATCAAAGTGCCATCTCCCACGGAAAGATTTAGTTTATTGGCAATTGTTTGACTGATGATCACTTCCTTTGAATAGGTTTTGGTATTCAGGTTTGGAAACTGCCCTTTTTTAATATTTTGCTTAAATTTTGATAAATCAAATGAACCGGAAACGCCTTTCAGTACTATCCCTTCTACTTCTTCATTGACTTTGAGCATGCCGGCCTTATTGGCAAAATCCTGGATATGATCGATGTATTCATATTTTGAATAATCGTTAAAGAGGTTTAGGTTTTTTGAAATAGGGTCTTCTTCGTAAGAACGGCTAAGTGTAAATTTAGTGACCTGCAAATGTCCACTAAAGCTGATGATCTTTTCCTGGATTTTTAATTGAAATCCTTTCAATATCAAAAATGAAATGATCATGATCGCCAATCCTATTCCTATGCTTGCTATGGCAATTTTATGGATTGTTCCGGAAAATGAATTCGTTCCTTTTCCGCCGATTCTTTTCGATATGAAATAAGATAGGTTCAAGATTATATTTAAATTTAAACTTTTGATACCTTTTCACTGCAAAATAACAAATCTGATATGATTAGATTCTATTTATTCCTTTCAATTTTATCATTTTCTTTATTTACGGGTTGCAAGGCAATTCCTGAGGGAAAAAATTTGATAATCGGTGCGGCTAAAACCGAACACTATTTACCATCCTTAAAAGGTAAATCCGTTGGGCTGTTAATCAATCACACATCCATGGTGGGTGATGTGCACCTTGTCGATTTTCTGATAGACAATAAAATATCTATTGAAAGAATATTTGCTCCCGAACATGGATTTAGAGGGAAAGCTGATGCTGGTGAAAAAATTGATGATAATATTGATGCTGAAACTGGTATCAGTATAATATCCATTTATGGGAAAAATAGAAAGCCGACTTCTGATATGATGGAAGGGTTGGATGTGGTAATATTTGATATTCAAGATGTGGGAACCAGGTTTTATACCTACATCAGTTCCATGCATTATATGATGGAGGCATGTGCTGAAAATAATATTAAGATGATGGTTCTTGATCGACCAAATCCAAATGGCCATTATATTGATGGCCCAATTCTGAATCCGGAATTTAAATCTTTTGTGGGAATGCATCCGATTCCGATAGTTCATGGACTTACTGTAGGTGAGTTGGCTAAAATGATAAATGGAGAAAAGTGGCTTAAAAATGAATTAAATTGTGATCTACAGGTAGTTCTTATGGAAAATTACAACCATTCCGATGCTTATAGTTTGCCGGTAAAGCCATCTCCGAATTTACCGAATGATCATTCGATCTATCTTTATCCTTCCTTATGTTTTTTTGAAGGAACAAATATTAGTATTGGCCGGGGTACTGAATTTCCTTTTCAGGTCATTGGATATCCTAATAAAAAATATGGAGATTTTTCGTTTACCCCAAAATCAATAGATGGTATGGCAAAGCACCCAAAGTTGGAAGGCGAAAAATGTTATGGTGTTGATTTGAGAAATGCAGATAGACCGGATCGATTAGACTTGAGCTATTTAATTTCATTTTATAAATTATGGGAAAAGGAAGAATCATTTTTTATTAAATACTTTAATACCTTGGCCGGAACTGATGAATTAAAAAAGCAAATTGAAAGTGGAATGACAGCAGAAGCTATCAGGACTTCATGGCAGGAGGATATTCATGATTATAAAAAATTGAGAGAGAAATACCTTTTATATCAGGATTGAAAAATAATATTTCACGCAGATATCGCTGATTTTCGCTGACCAATTCATTTAAAACTTTCTGCGAGAATCTGTGAAATTTGAGGGAGAAAAAAAGGAATGACTAAAAATGATATATCTATTAAAGTGAGAGAATTAAAAATAATTTTTATGGGCACACCGGAGTTTGCTGTTGGGAGCCTGGAAAAGTTGGTTGAGCATAAATTCAATGTAGTTGCTGTCATCACAGCTCCAGACAAACCAAAAGGTCGTGGACAGAAACTATCCTTTTCGGCAGTAAAAGAGTATGCCTTATCGCAAAAGATCCCGATTCTCCAGCCTCGAAATCTAAAATCTCCAGTGTTTATAGAAGAATTGAAAACCTTCAAGGCCAATTTACAAGTTGTTGTGGCATTCAGGATGTTGCCAGAAGTGGTGTGGGCAATGCCCGAGTATGGGACATTTAATTTACATGCATCATTATTGCCGCAATACAGAGGTGCCGCACCAATTAATTGGGTAATTATCAATGGTGAAACCGAAACAGGAGTAACTACTTTTTTTATTAAGCATGCAATTGATACTGGTTCTATCATCCTTCAGGAAAAAGAACCCATTTATAAGAATGACAATGTTGGAACACTGTACGGTCGTTTAATGAATAAAGGGGCAAATTTGGTGGTGCAATCTGTGGAGCAAATACGAGATAATTCATTTACCTTGAAAAAACAGGAGGAATCAGGAGTACTAAAGCCTGCTCCAAAGATTTTTAAAGATCAATGTGAAATTGATTGGTCGGGTAGTTCAAAAATGATATTTAATTTTGTGCGTGGCCTGTCACCTTATCCTTCTGCCTGGACAACTTTAGCAGGTAATAAGTATAAAATTTTTGCATTGGAAATATCTGATCAAAAGATTAATGGCAATCCTGGAGAAATCCAATCAGATGGAAAAGATGAGCTCTTGGTGAAAACAGGTAATGGTGCTGTTAAGATACAGGACCTTCAGCTTCAGGGAAAAAAAAGAATGAAAATCGAAGACTATTTGAGAGGAAATAAAATATGATTAAAATTATAATGGCTGCAATCGCCAACAACAATATAATTGGAAAGAATAATGATCTTGTTTGGCACTTGCCTTCAGATTTTAAATTTTTCAAACAGACAACAAAAGGTCATACATTGATCATGGGGAGAAAAACGTTTGAGTCTCTCGACAACCCTTTACCACATCGAGACACTTTGGTGGTGACAAGAAACAAGGATTACGCATCAGACGGGATCACCGTTTTTCACAGTCTCGAAAGTGCACTGGACTATTCAGAAAAGAAAGGTCTTGAATCAGTATTTATCCTTGGAGGAGGGGAGATATACAAACAATCCATGGGCTTGGCTGACAAAATGATCATTACAGAAGTGCATGAGGATTTTGAAGGCGATACATACTTCCCCGAAATTGATACTAAACTGTGGGTGGAAGCAAGTCGCAAAGAGCACAAGGCCGACGAAAAAAACAAACATGATTTTGCCTTTGTGGTTTATGAAAGAATTAAAAAATGACCAAATTATCCAATAAAACTATATGGATTACGGGAGCATCTTCCGGTATTGGCGAGCAGTTGACATATCAGCTTGCGGGAAATGGCAACCAGCTAATTATTTCAGCACGAAGAAAAGATGTGCTCGAAAAAGTGAAATCTAATTGTGCCGAATCTGAGCAAAAAAATATACACGTGTTGCCACTGGATCTTTCAGATGTAGAATCACTTGATAAAATTGCAGATGATGCTTTGGGTCTATATGGTAAGATTGATATTTTGTTTAATAATGGAGGGATAAGTCAGCGATCCAAGGTTTCTGAAACTGCCTTCGAAGTTGATCAAAGATTGATGGATGTCAATTTTTTTTCAGCTGTGAAACTTACAAAAAAAGTATTGCCCCAGATGATCGAAAATAAAAGTGGGCACATCATTATTACCAGTAGTTTGGTAGGTAAATTTGGTACTCCTTTTCGCTCCTCTTATTCAGCGTCAAAACATGCACTACATGGATTTTTTGAAGCCTTGGCCGCAGAAGTTTGGGATAGTAATATTTTCGTCACCCTATTTTGTGGTGGTTATATTAAAACAAACATTTCCTTCAATGCCGTTACAGGAGATGGAAGCAAACAAAATAAATTGGACGAAAATCAGGCTAATGGAAAATCTGCAGATGAAGCAGCAAAGACTATGATTAGTGCCGTCGAAAGCAACAAAAGAGAAATATATTTTGGAGGCAAAGAAGTGATGGGCATCTATATAAAACGCTTTGTACCTGGCTTATTGTCAAGGATGTTACGCAAGATGAAAATCAATGTGGTGGAATAGTTTTCAATCGACTTTTCCAGGTTATAAAAAGTGGTTGAACTCCACTTACCTGATCAAATAAATGATTTTTCAATGGCAGTATTTATAAATAGAAATGAATGATGAAGTGGATAGGTAAATTACTGTTAATTTGCTTTTTGTTGGTATTAATTTCTCACCAATATTCCCAGGCTCAAACTTCAGTATTCAAAAGATTTAGGTCAAATAGCGAAGTACATTCCAATATCATAGTTGTCAAATTTAAAAATCAAGCGGGCACAAATGGAAGAAGTTCAACCTCTACTGAGTCTCAATTAAAAAAACTTAAAAATGTAATCGAATTTATCGGCCAATATCAAGTATTCGAAAACAGGACCATTTCAGATGCCAGGCTTTCTTCATCGGGGTTAGAAAATATTTATAAGGTAGCCTTACCTCAAGGATCAAACATTTGGCAAAATTTGGCCAAACTCCAAAGATTGGATTTTATAGCATATGCGGAGCCGCTTTATTTAAATGAATTGCTGACTATACCAAATGACCCAGAGGCAGATTCCATTGACGGTAAGCAAAATTATCTTTCGATAATCAAGGCATATGAGGGCTGGGATATTGATCAATCGGACTCCACGATGGTTATTGGTATAGTAGATACAGGTGTCAATATGGACCATGAAGACCTGGAAAATTTAGCATATAATTTTCTCGATCCAATCAATGGAGTTGATGATGATGGTGATGGATATATTGATAATTATTTTGGTTGGGATCTTGCAGATGATGACAATAATCCTACTGCCGAAGGAAACCCACATGGCACGGCAGTGACAGGAATGGCAGCTGCAAAGACCAATAATGAAATAGGGATTGCCGGTATTGGATTTAAGAGCAAGTTTCTGCCTGTAAAAATTGGTGAAACAAGTTCGAGGCAGCTCGTCAATGAATATGAGGGTATTATTTATGCTGCAGATCATGGATGCAAAGTCATTAATCTTTCCTGGGGAGGGGCAGGAAATTTATCCAAATTTGGGCAGGATATTATCAACTATGCTGTATTAGAAAAAGATGTGGTTGTGATTGCAGCCGCAGGAAATACCCATAAAGAGCTCAATTTTTATCCTTCGTCATTTGAAAATGTACTTTCTGTTGGCGCGACAAATAATCAAGACAACCTTGCCCCCTGGGCTACATACAGTCATTTTATTGATATCATGGCTCCGGGAGACAAGGTCTTTACTACTAAGAATAATGGGAATTACGGAACAACGACCGGGTCATCTTTTTCTGCGCCATTGGTATCCGGGGCAGCTGCTTTGGTTCGGTCTCATTTTCCTGAAATGTCTGCCCTTCAGGTAATAGAGCAATTGAGGGTGACTTCCGACGACATTTACGCAGTGGGTTCTAACATGGATTTTTATGGCATGTTGGGTAAAGGGAGGCTCAATGTCCACAATGCACTTAGCGATACATTATCACCATCAATTCGTTTGACGGATATCCTATATAATACCAGTTATGCACAACTTGTATTTCCGGAAGATTCAGTTAATATGGTTTTGACTTTTACAAACTATTTGAGAGATGCCGAAAATATTACAATTACTATTTCCAATCCGTCAGCCAATATTTCATGGGATATTGACCCTATTGTCATTGGTAAGTTGTCCACAATGGAATCTTATCAAACCAATGAGAATGTATTGAATTTTATTTTAAATCAAGATGTCGTTCCTGGAGATCGCTTACTGTTTAGAGTTGATATTCTTGGAAATAATTATGTTGATTTCCAGTATTTTGAAATTATTGTTACACCGGAATACATTGATATTTCTGATGGTAATCTCATCGCCACTATTTCAAGTGATGGAGATATCGGGTATGACAAGCCAGTGGTACAAAACGGAAATGGCATATCATATAAAGAAAAATTTATAGCTACAAATGCCGGATTGATCATCAGTCTTGATTCCGTGCATGTCGTGGATAATGTAATTAATGATTTTGATGCCTTTACAAAAGATCAGGATTTCAGAGCTGACACATATATTAAACCTTATCAAAACTCCACAGCAGATCACGATTACCGGTCGGTGTTTAAACCGATTGACACACTAGCATCTTCATTGAATATAAAAGTTGAGCAAAAGATATTGGCATGGAATAATGATACCAATGATGGATATCTGATTTTTGAATATCGAATAATAAATACAGGAGATACAGTTCTTGCCGGATTAAATGTAGGTTTGTTTGCTGACTGGGATTTGGGCCAATATCAATCCAATGCGGCCAAATGGGATACTGTTGATAATTTTGGATATGTTTTCGACAGATCATCCAATGATTTATTTTCGGGAATTGCCCTGTTGAGCAATCAATCCAAATCTCATTTTGCTATTGATTTAATATCACAAAATGGAAATGTGGCAGATTTGGATACTGTGTTTGATGACAAGCTAAAACATAAATTTTTAACCTTTGATTCACTAAAAAATGAAGCGGGATTTCTTGGGGAAGGCAATGATGTTGCCCAAATCATTGGGGGAATGGGTATAGATATTGCACCAAAGCAAGGCATAAAAATTGCATTTGCCATGCTCACATCAAGATCACTCGATGGATTGAAATCAGCATTGAACATGGCCAAATCAAACTATACCAATTATATTAAAAACCCACCGATAGAAGAGACATTTTATGTTTGCCTTGGCGATAGCACTACGATAGATCCGATAGGAGATCTCTATGAATTTTATTCTGACCCTGAGACAACTCAAAAAATTGATAGTGGATTTTCATTTAAGACCAGACCGGTATTGAATAATCAATCTTATTATGCCATCAATCTGGATAGTGGCTACGCAGGTGACATCATAAAAATAAATGTAATTGCCAAAAGCCCGGAAATGGGCTTTGAATATCAACTTGATACCATAAATATTGATGAGAAATATTTAATAAATATTTATAATACCCAAGGTCCCACAGACTCCATTTCTTGGTTTGTCAATGATATTTATAAAAGCAACCAACCAATATTTAACTATAATTATAATCAGGAAGCATTTGAAATTATTCAAATAAAGCATGATCAGGAAGGGTGTACAGATACACTAAAGATGGTCATCGTTCCGGGAATGAGCCCTCAACCAGTCGTAAACGATATGGAAATATGTAAAAATGCAAGACTTACAATTCAACCCGGAAACGGCGACATCTTTTATTTTTATAAAGATATTGAGCTGAGCAAACTACTGCACAAAGGACGGTCATGGACAATAGATGACATTTCAAATCCGGATGAATATTTTATCACCGGCATGGATGGTTTGCTTGAAAGTACCGTTGCTTCCATGAAGGTATTCATTGATCCGATTGAGGCCATTATCCAGGAATCTGCAGATACCATTGACCTAAAATCAGATAGTCAGCTTGAATTGCAAAATATTTCAAAGCACGCCACTCATTCCTATTGGCTTTATTCAAATAGCGAAATTGATACTTCAAAAAACATTGTTCAGCAATACGACTTGACTGGAAATTATAATTATACCTTGATAGCAGAAAGTAAAGCTGGTTGCCTGGACACTGCACACTTAACTATCAACGTCAAACTTATCACTGGGATTAATAAAGATGTATTTGAAAATATGACCATTTATCCCAACCCGACAACAGAAATTTTGACTATTGATTTTGGAGAAAAAATCCCAGAAGATATTAAATTTGAATTGATAGATTTATCCGGTAAAAGAATTGATT
>CAYREN010000064.1:0-17085 GCA_964423255.1 uncultured Roseivirgaceae bacterium
TCGGCTGTAAATCAGGATGGTGCTACAAAAGGTATTTCTGTACCAAATCCAGTAGCTCAACAAGCTCTTCTTAAGAAAGCGTATGAAGATGCAGGCGTCAACCCTCATGAAGTGGGATACGTAGAAGCGCATGGAACAGGAACATTTGTTGGTGACCCAATAGAAAGTAATTCTATTGGAAGTGTCATTGGAAAAGAAAGACCTAATTATTGCTATATTGGTTCCATTAAGTCCAACATCGGGCATCTTGAGCCAGCTTCAGGTGTTGCAGGAATTTCCAAATTGGCACTTTCCTTATATCATGAGACTATCGGTCCTAACATTCACTTTAATAAAGGAAACCCAAATATCCCATTTGATGAGCTCAAACTAAAAGTACCTACAGACTCCATCAAATGGCAGTCAAATGGAACTCCTCGATTTGGCGGAGTCAATTCTTTTGGTTTCGGTGGCTCTAACGTTCACGTGGTTCTGGGTGATGCGAAATCAGCCGAGAGACCTGCCAATAATAAAGCAGGGATGCAGGTTGCTACAATATCTGCTTCAAATGCTGATGCCCTTCAAGAGCTTACAAACAAGTATATTGAATTTCTTCAGCAGAATGACAATAAATATAGCCTCAGCGATATATGCGCCTATAGTGCTACGCGGAGGACTCATCATGGCCACAGATTGGCAGTAGTTGCGGAATCCAAGGAAGAGCTTGCAAAAAACCTGGAATTGTTCTTAGAAGGTGAGTCAATAACTGAAATAGCGGATGGCAGAGTAAATGAAAAAAAGGATAAAATTGTTTTTATCTTTTCCGGGCAGGGTCCGCAATGGTGGGGCATGGGTCGTCAGTTATTTGAAAATGAACCATTGTTCCGAAAGTGGATTGAGAAGTTGGACAACATGCTTTCAAAACATGCAGACTGGTCGTTGGTTGAAGAGCTTACAAAAGATGAAGATACATCAAGAATAGGGCAGACGAATATTGCACAGCCTGCTCTTTTCTCTATACAAATTGCCTTGTTTGAAATGTGGAAGGCAATGGGTGTACACCCTAAAGCAGTTGTCGGCCATAGTATTGGTGAAGTTGCAGCGGGTTATGTTTCCGGGGCTCTTACTTTGGAACAGGCGGTTTTGCTTATTTTTCATCGAAGCAGGGTGCAATTCAAAGCTACAGACAAAGGACGCATGTTAGCTGTTGGAATCTCTCGTGAGGAGGCAGAAAAACTCATTGCAGGGAAAGAAGAAAAAGTATCAATAGGAGCAGTAAATGGACCTGAGATGGTAGCACTTTCCGGCGACACAGATGTGATTGAAGAAATTGCAGAAGACCTAAATAGTAAAGATATATTTCACCGAATGTTGGCGGTGAATGTACCATTCCATAGCCATCACATGGAACCGCTAAAGGACGAACTTTTGGCTTCTTTGGGAGAATTTAAAACTGTTGCTACAACAATTCCTTTTTATTCCACTGTAGAAGGTGGAGTAGTAAAAGGAGAAGACCTGAATTCATTGTATTGGTATCGGAATGTTCGCGAACCAGTTTATTTTACAGATGCAATTAGTGCTCAAATAGCTAAAGGATTTGACACATTCATCGAACTAGGACCACATCCTGTTCATTCCATTGGCGTTGAGGGATTGTTAGAGGAAAATAAAATTAAAGGGATCGTTATACATTCACTAAGAAGAAAGGATGATGAAAAACGAACCTTTCTTTCCTCAGTTGCAAAATTACATGCGTGGGGCGTAGATATAGATTGGAAATCTTTTTATGGCAATGACAATGGCTGGGTAGACTTGCCACGATATCCATGGCAAAAAGAATCATATTGGGTAGAATCAAAGGCAGGCAATAAGATGCGCTTGGGTGCCATAGAATATGGCCATCCGCATCTCAATAAAAAGACTCACTCTGCAAGAGAAAAAAATAATATCATCTGGGATGTTGTTTTGGACAAACGCACTTATCCATACATTGAAGATCACAAAGTTCAGGGTCCGATTGTATTTCCTGGTGCAGGCCATGTCGATCTCGTCATTGGGGCAGCTAGAGCATCTTTTGGTGATAAATTCGAATTTGTAGAAAATGTAAATTTTGATAACGCGCTATTCTTACCTGATAATGGTGAGCCTCCCCAAATCCAAATGGATATCTCTCACGACAGCGGCGAATATTTTATTTATACCCGATCAGGTCAGCAAGATACGCCGTGGACAATGTGCTCCAATGGTAAAATAAATCATATAGGAGATAAATTTCAAGCTATTCCTGTCGACCTGGAGGATGTAAAAAAACGCATTACTATTCCTGTTCCTGTAAAACCCATGCATGATGAGTTGCTTGAAAGTGGATTATATCTGGGGCCTTCTTTCAGGGCAATTAAAAACTTGTGGAGGAGCGATGGTAATTGGGAATCCCTTAGTGAAATTGAAGTTCATGAAAGTATTCGGTCAGAATTTTTTCAGTTCAATATTCATCCCGGAGTACTTGATAGTTGCTTCCAAACTGTCTTTGGAATATTCAACGAACGAGACGATTTTAATAAAAAAATGGGCGTCTATGTTCCACGACATATCGAAAGGATAAAGTGGTACAACGACGTAAATTCGTATAAACTATTCGTTCATGGTCGATTAAGAGAATGGACTGATGAATATGCGCTTGGAGAACTATGGATATTTAATGAAGATGGTTCCCTTGTCGCAGAATTCCATGGATTTCACTCACAATATCTCAAAGGATCGAGAGGAGAAAATGGTGATGAACAAGATAAGTGGTTCTATGAGTATAACTGGAACATGAAATCGAGAGCTGATCAGGAATTGAGTCGAAATCCAGGAGACTATCTTCCAACACCCACATCAATTGATGCTCAGGTTCAGGAAATGGTTACTGATGTTAAAAATAGGCCTGAACAAAGTGCCTATTATCATAATTATGAACCCGAGCAATATAAACTGACCATTGGTTATATCAGTAAATCTTTAAAAGATATGGGGCTTTCGTTCGATATTGGGGAAAAGATAAACGTAAACGATCAGATAGATAAATTGAATGTGATACAGGCGCATCATCGCTTGTTTCACCACATGTTCAAATTGCTCCGTGAAGCGGGAATTGTAAGTGGAAAAGAAGGAATATTTGAGATTGTCAAAACACCTGATTTTAGGGATGTTAACTCCTGGATGGAGGATCTCAATATGCAGTATCCTCAATTTCACCATGAGTCAACTCTTTTAGGTCGTTGTGGCCCAGAAATTCAAGGAGTGTTGCAGGGAACAGTTGATCCTATTCAACTTATATTTCCTGAAGATAAATGGGATGCAATCGTGCAATATTATGTTGAAGGGTTTGCCTTTAAAAAATACAATGACATCGCAGGAAAATCTATTGCAGAATTGATAAAAAACATCCCTGAAGACCAAACAATTCGTGTACTGGAAATTGGAGCGGGAACAGGAGGCATGACACAGGCCATTCTACCTATGCTGCCCGCTGATAGAACAGAATATGTTTTTACTGATTTGTCGCATATGTTTATGCTGAAAGCCCAGCAGCGATTTGCTAACTATCCTTTTGTCCAGTACAAGATTATGGATATTGAGCAAGATCCAGCCGATCAGGGTTTTGACCTCCATACATTCGATATTATTATAGCTTCAGATGTAATTCATGCCACTCGAAATTTAAGTGTATCGTTGGGTCATACACAAAAACTGCTGGCCTCTCAAGGAGTATTGATGATGTTAGAAGTGACCAACTCACCGGTTTACCTTGATTTTATTTTCGGGATGACAGAAGGATGGTGGCTGTATGAAGATCTTGATATTCGTGCTGAGCATGCCACCATGGCACCAGACAAATGGAAAACCGTACTAGAAAGCAATGGATATACTGATGTAGCTTGCTACAGCGATGTGCCAAAGAATGATATTTCTTGCCAAACCGTAATCATGGCTCGTGCAGAGAAATTAAACCTTGAAGAGAATATAGACAATAACGAGGCAAAGAACAATACTGGAAATTGGCTTGTTTTTATTGACAAAAAAGGAATTTCATCAAAAATAATCAATCGCCTAAAATCTTTTAATAAGTCATGTATCACGGTTGATATATGTGAGAATTATAAACAAGTCAACGATAATCATTTTTCCATCAATGCCATATCTCAAGATGACGTAGATAATGTATTGGACTACGCAAATAGCCAGAACAATTTTGAAGGAATAATATATGCTTGGGGTCTGGACCTTCAGGAGAATACAAATCTTTCTGCATCATCAATTACCAATAGCGAAAGCCAAGGTTCTATCATGATGATGAATATCATGAGAAAGCTTAATAATACCCAGTACAAGAACAACCCTGATATTTGGGTATTGCTGAGTGGCTCACAATCAGTTGCTGGTTCTCCTCAATCTATCAACCTTAGTCAGGAAGGGCTTCGGGGAGTAAGCAGATGTATCGTCAATGAATTCCCAAATTATAATTCAACAATAGTTGATTTCAGCGATCCTGTTCAAAACGACGAAATTGATGTTTTTATAGATGAAATATTTGCTGGAGACCGTGTAGATGAATTGGCATTTAGAGGCAAAAAGAGATTTGTAAATAAATTAGAACGAATCTCAACAGAAACTATCGCTCAGCGGGCAATGAAATCAGTCGATGCTGAAGGATCATCCTACACTGCCACCATTTCAGAATATGGTGTTCTTGATAATATTGCTTTAAGACAGGTAGATAAAAGAACACCTGCCGGCAATGAAGTAGAAATTACTGTTAAAGCATCTGCACTTAACTTCAGAGATATCATGATCGCCATGGGATTATTATCTGATGAAGCAGTAAAAGGAGGCTTGTTTGGCAGAACTTTTGGCCTGGAGTGCGCTGGTGTGATTAGCGCAATAGGCAACGAAGTGACAACTTTAAAAATTGGAGATGAAGTGATGGCGACTGCACCATCATGTCTGGGTGGGTTTGCTTATCCATTAGAAGTTCATTGTGTAAAAAAACCAGTCGTAATTGATTGGAATGAAGCAGCAAGCTTACCGGTAGTGTATACTACGGCATATTTTTCATTGGTTCATCATTGTCGATTGCAAAAAGACGAACGCGTGCTGATACATGCAGCAGCTGGTGGTGTGGGCATTGCTGCTATCAATATTGCCAATGTCATAGGTGCAGAAGTATATGCAACAGTTAGCAATCAAGAGAAGCGAGACTATATTATCAGCTTAGGTGTAAAACCTGAAAACATCATGAACTCCAGAACACTGGCATTTGCAGATGAAATTATGGAAATGACCAATGGAGAGGGTGTTGATGTAGTACTTAACTCATTATCCGGTGAAGCAATATTCAAAAGTATTCGTTGTTTATCAGCATATGGCCGTTTTGTAGAAATAGGCAAGACAGATATTTATCGCAACAGCAAGCTAGGCTTACAACCTTTTGGAAACAATCTCACTTACTTTGGTGTGGATGTAGATAGACTTTTCAAGCAAAAAGCAAAATTTGGAGGTTCTCTCTTCCAGCAATCTATTGATTATTTTGTGGAGCATGGGTTTGAGTCTCATCCGGTTACTGTTTTTCCAATATCCAAACTGGCAGATGCATTCCAGTTTATGGGAGGAGCAAGACACATTGGAAAGGTAATCGTATCGATGAAAGACAAAGTGGACATTCTGCCACCTGAAGAAATAAAATTTGATACCAACGGCACCTATCTTATTACCGGAGGAGCATCAGGTTTTGGTCTGGGTGTTGCTGAATGGATGACAAATAAAGGATGTGAAAACCTCGTGCTTTTGAGCAGGAGTGGGACTAAAACTGCTGAAGAGGCTGCAACAGTACAAGCCATGCGTGACAAAGGTGTTAATGTGCTGTTGGCCAAGGGAAGTGTGGACAATCAAGATGACATGGATCGTATCTTCCTGGAAATTAAAGAAACTATGCCGCCACTTAAAGGTGTGCAGCATGCGGCAATGGTGCTTGATGATGGCAGTATCCCTGAGATTACTTACGAGCGATACATGAAGGTGTTTAATCCAAAAGCAGTTGGTTGCTGGATTTTGCATGAAGCCACTAAGCATTTAGATTTGGATCATTTTGTATCATATTCCTCAATATCTGCTATTTATGGAAATCCCGGACAGGTTAGTTATGTCGGAGCCAATAGCTTTTTAGATAATTTTTCTCATTGGAGACGAGCCCAGGGTCTTCCTGCTACTACTATAAATTGGGGAGTAATTGGTGATGTTGGGTTTGTAGCACGTAGCGGTAAAGTCGGAGGCAATGTTGACGAATTACTTTACAAACAAGGATGGAAATCTTTCTCCCTTCAGCAGGCTACTGACATATTAGAGAATATATTATTAAGCAATCCTGTCCAGCGAGTTGCCACAGATTCTGATTGGGAAATGATTGGAGACTTTTTCCCTCATAGCGCCAAATCAAGTCGCTTTATGCATCTGGTAAATGAAAAACAACTCAGTGCCGGAGTTGGAGCTGGCACAGGAGATGGCGCACTCAAGGCAACTTTACTTGAATCGAAACCTGAAGACCAACATGACATTTTACTCGATCAATTAAACGATACAATTGCCAGAGTTCTGGGAACAACTGCTGACAAGCTTGACACCACTGAACCGGTAATTAAATATGGCCTTGACTCTTTGATGGCCAACCAAATACGTAACTGGGTACAAAGTAATGTTGGCATAGATTACTCTATGATGAAAATTATGCGTGGTCCGACTATTGAGGAAATGACAGTGCAAATTCTTGATGAATTACTCGGAGGTGGGATTGCAGAAGTATCTGATGGCGATATGAAAAGCGAATTAGATAAGTGGATCATCAGAACGCACAAGGTAGAAAACCCAAGGTTAAGATTGTTCTGTCTACCTTATTTTGCAGGAGGTGCATCGATATTCAGTACCTGGCATGAATTGTTACCTGACGATATTGAAGTTTGTGCTATTCAATTTCCTGGTCGTGAAGAAAGAGGTAATGAAAAAGCTTTTGACAATGTTTTCGAATTAGTTGCTAAATTGACTGAAGTCATGGAGCCATTGCTAACTGTTCCATGTGCATTTTATGCTCATAGTTCGGGTGCCGGTGTTGCACTGGAACTTTCAAGATACTTACGAAAAAAGCTTGACGTGCATCCTACCAGATTTATGGTTGGAGGCTGGAGAGCCCCACATCTTGAAAGTCCATTCCAATTTTTGAATGCCATTGACGAAGACGAGGTTTATAAGGAAAAAAATATTCCAAATATCAAAAGCCATTTACGCTCATTAGAAATTCCTGAATCAGTTATAGAAAACGATGCTGTATTTTACGAAATGCTTCCTGCTTTGCGGGCAGATATTTTACTTGGCAAAAAATATAAATATTATGACGATGAACCTTTGGAGTGTCCGTTGACTGCATTTGCCGGTAAAAATGATTCTGTTTTTTCAGAAGATCAAATCAAGGAGTGGAGCCAACATACATCCAATGAATTTAAATACATTGTTGTCAATGGCAGTCATTTGTTTTGTAGAGATAATAAAGAAGAATTATTGGCAATAGTTTCGGAAGAGCTTTCAGAAAAGGTTATCGTGTAAAAATAAATATGATTCCTAGCATTGAACATGCTGATGAAAAACCTTCAGTTTTTCCTGTACTCTCTCTTGGCGAAATTCATATATGGAATTTATCATTGAATATTTCCGACAGTGAGTATGCATTGTATAAGGATGCCTTATCAGAAAAGGAATTAACTAGGATAGACTATTATAAATTTCAAGAAGTCAAAATCTCCTTTGTAGCTAGTCATGGTGCTCTTAGAATTCTTTTATCAAAATACCTTAACATTCCACCAGAATTATTGAAGATTGGTCGTCATAAAAAGGGCAAACCTTATTCCATAGATGATCATGGACTTTATTTCAATATGTCAAATTCTGGTAAACTTGCTGTTATAGTTTTTTCTCGCGATAGCGAAGTAGGAATTGACATTGAGCAAATTCGCCCCTTGCCCGATCTCGATGAAATGATTAAAAATAATTTCACCCCTAAAGAAATTAAATTAATTCATGGTAAACCAAATGAAAAGATGAATCGTTTTTTTCGTTTCTGGACGGTAAAAGAAGCTTATCTGAAAGCAATAGGAGAAGGAATGAGATTAAGACCTGATCAGGTTGAATTTAATTTTGAAAATGACATCATCAAACAACCATCTATAAAAGGTGTATTTGAAGAGGTCGATTGGAATTTAAGAGAATTCTCACCAAATTCCCAGTATGTTGGAACAGTCGCATATCAAAAAGAAGACGCAATTATTAATCAATTGGAATTCAAATTAAATTAGCAAACATCAATGCGATTTATTTATTATATCTTCAAATTTATAACCTTACTTTTTAGTGTGACACCCTTTTGGTTGTTATATTTTTTGTCTGATCTACTTTTCTTGTTATTCTACCATATCATTCGGTATCGCAAAAATGTTATCAAACAAAATATTGATCGTTCATTTCCCAATCTGAGTAAAAAAGAACAAATAATTATTGTAAAAGGATTTTACCATAACCTATGTGACATATTGATCGAAGGGATTAAAGGTTTCACGATTACAAAAAAAGAGCTTGAAGAACGCTACGTTTTTTTAAACCCTGAATTAATGAACGATATGTTTGACAAGGAACAAGACGTCATTTCCGTAGGTTCGCATTTTGCAAATTGGGAGTGGGGTGTGATAGCAGCTCCATTGCAGCTCAAGCATAAATTATACGCATTGTATTTTCCATTGAAAAACAAGTACATCGATGCATACATGAAAAAAAGTCGAAACAAGTTTGGTACAGTATTGACATCGACAGGTGAAGTAACCAAAGCCTTTGGCAATAAAGACAACAAGCCCTGCTCCTATTTCTTTGGGGCTGACCAAAGTCCTGCAGGTGTGAAAGGTGCACACTGGATGAAATTCCTCAATCAAGATACTGCTTGCATAAAAGGACCTGAGTTTTTCGCAAGACGCTATAAAATGCCTGTTGTTTATTTTGATGTGCAAAGAGTGAAGAGAGGATATTATCATGTAAAATTAATAGTGTTGGAAGCGGACGCTGTAAACACCTCTTCGGGAGAAATAACTGAGAATTTTATGCACACTCTCGAAAAAATTATACTAAAAAAACCTGAAGATTATTTGTGGTCGCACAAAAGATGGAAACACTTAAGGTCAGAAAATAAATAGAGATGCCTAGTAATTAATTGAGAACCAGCGACAAAAAAGATGCTCTATCAGATATTGGAATTTTGTCGATGTTAACACATTATTAATCATATGGAAATTACCAGAACATTTGATCTACTCGATAGATATAAGATAGAATTTGCAAACAAACATGATGTTTTTGCTGCAAAGGTCAATCGACGCTGGGTAAAATATAATGTTAATGATTATATAAATAATTCCAGGTTTATCAGCTGTGGGTTATTGGCCCTTGGCTTACAAAAAGGAGACAAAGTAGCCACCATTTCCAATAACAGACCTGAATGGAATTTTGTGGATATGGGGCTCGCTCAAGCAGGGCTGATCCATGTCCCAATATTCGCTACCTTGGACCAAGATGGGTATAAAGAAATATTTGACCACGCAGAAGTAAAAGCTGTATTTGTGTCCGATAACAAATTATTTAATACCATTTTGCCTATTGCCCCAGATTTGATTTACACATTTGATCAGATAACCGGGGCAAAAAGTTGGGTTGAGGTAAAAGACCTGGGTGAGGAAAAAAAAGAAGAATTTGAGGAGCAGGTAAATCAGAATAAGGAACAAACCTTACCAATAGATCCCGTAACTTTAATCTACACTTCCGGAACAACCGGAAAACCAAAAGGTGTACTGCTTTCTCATCAAAACTTAATAAGCAACGCAAAGGCAGCCGCTGAAGTCTTTCAACTAAAACCAGACCAAAGATATCTATGTATTCTTCCTATTTGCCATGTTGGAGAGCGTATGGCTAACTACCAAACTCAATATTCAGGTTGTAGTATTTACTATGCAGAAAGTCTTGCAAGCATTGCTCGCGATCTTCAGGAAATCAAACCCCATGGCTTTGGTGCTGTACCAAGAATATTGGAAAAGGTGTTTGATAAGATCATTACCAAAGGGAACAAGCTGACTTCAGTAAAGAAAAAATTATTTTTCTGGGCACTGAACCTTGGATACAATTATAAAATAGAAAGTAAAAATGGCCCATGGTATGAATTGCAACTCAAACTTGCCAATAAAATTATCTTTAGCAAATGGCGTGAGGCCATGGGTGGAAATATCGAAGCCATCGGGATTGGAGGGGCAGCGTTAAATCCTAAATTGGAAAAAGTATTTTGGGCTGCAGGCATCAAACTATTGAACATGTATGGGCTTACAGAGACATCTCCAATCATTACCATTAACCGACAACAATTGCCCAATCTACGCTTGGGATCGGTAGGTTCGGTGATAAAAGATGTGGTTGTAAAAATAGCTGATGATGGCGAAGTCCTCTGCAAGGGGCCAAACGTAATGCTGGAATATTATAAAGATGAAACAGCTACTAAAAAGGCAGTTGACAAGGATGGCTGGTTTCATACTGGAGATATTGGTGTTTTGGATGATGAGAAATTTCTTAGAATTACAGATAGAAAAAAAGAACTTTTCAAGTTATCAAACGGAATATATGTCTCCCCCCAGTCGGTTGAAAATATATTTAAAGAATCCGCATTTATTGACCAAATCATGGTCATTGGAGAAGGAGAGAAATTTGCAAGTGCGCTTGTTGCACCAAATTTCGAATCCCTTTTTTCTTGGTGCGAAGAGAATAATATACCAATTACAAAAAAGCAAGAAATAATCACCAATGGGGAAATAGTGACACTTTACAACAAAATAGTAAAAGAATTAAATGCATCACTAAAAAAAGACGAGCGGATAAAACGTTTCAAAATTGTGCCTGACGACTGGTCACCGGACAATGGAGAACTATCACCAACCTTGAAACTAAAAAGAAGAATTATTTACAAAAAATATAATGTGTTAATCCAGGAAATATTTAATAAAGGAGCTGTAACTGACTAATAATGACATTAATCGAAATAAAAGATACGCATTCTTCCAAGGAGTTTCTCAATGTCGCACGGCAGATTTACAAAGATGATGAGCGATGGGTTTGTCCTCTGGATAAGGATATAGAAAGTGTTTTTGATCCAACTCAAAATACGTACTATAAACATGGAGAAGCCATACGCTGGATTTTGAAGGACAATGAAGGGAAACTCTCCGGACGGATTGCGGCATTTATCGATTTCAAATCATCAAATGAAAATGATCAGCCCACTGGCGGCTGTGGATTTTTTGAATGTATTGATGACCAGAGTGTGGCCAATAAACTATTCGATGCTGCAAAAGATTGGCTGAAATCCAATGATATTGAAGCCATGGATGGCCCAATAAATTTTGGTGAGCAAGATAAGTATTGGGGTTTACTTGTAGATGGATTTATTCAACCAGCATACAAGGCACCCTACAATCCTCCGTATTATAAAAATCTTTTTGAGGCATATGGATTTAAAACCTTTTATAAACAAGAAGGATTTCACTTTAATATTAGAAAACCAATCCCTGATCGATTTAGAAAAATAGCAGAAAGGTTAGAAAATAAACCTGAATATTCTTTTAAACATTTCCAGTTTAATGATGTAGATAAATATGTAGAAGATTTTACTACTGTTTTTAACTTGGCATGGGGTGATTTTAAAAAAGATTTCGAGCCACTGACTTCTGCATATGTAAAGAATTTTATCATGGAAGGAAAGATGGTGCTGGAAGAGAAATTCATTTGGATAGCTTACCATGAAAGCCAGCCTGTTGCAATATATCTGATGATTCCTGACCTCAATCAAATATTCAAATATTTTAATGGAAGTCTCAATCTATGGAATAAAATAAGGTTGTTGTTTATGGTGAAAACAAAAAAAATGACAAGGGCCAAAGGATTGCTAATGGGAGTAATACCAAAGTTTCAAAAGAAAGGGATTGAATCGGGATTTATTTTGCATCTGGAGAAAGTGTTTAATGAGATGCCACATTATGAAGAGCTGGAATTTTCATGGGTTGGTGACTTTAACCCGCCCATGCGCAAACTTTGGAAAATTGTTGGGGCTGAGCCTGCTAAGCACTACATCACTTATAGAAAACTCTTTGATCCGAATAAGGAATTCAAAAGGTATCCAATTCCTGAATAAAAAGGGTTATTAGTAAGGATCAACATCAAACACCACAAATATCTGACGATATTCCTTTCCCTGCTTCATAGTGTTCACTGTGCTTAACAAAACATTTTTGAGCCTGTCAAGATCAGCATCTCCCCTTGGGATCTTCAGTATTATCTCCATCAAGTAAAGATTTCTTATTTTAGAAATCATAGGTTCGTGTGGGCCCAGTACGAGATTTTTGTGCAATTGTTTTTTTATTCTTTCGGTCAGGTTTTCAGCGGCCAGGTTTACTGTCACACTCTCCCTATGTTTTAATGTTATCCGAATTAGTCTGTAAAATGGAGGGTATTTAAATTTATATCGTTCTTCGATCTCATGATTGTAAAATTCCATAAAATCTTGCTTATAGATATAATGCAATACAGGTTGCTTCAAATTAGCCGATTGAATGATTACTTCCCCGGGTTTCTTACTTCTCCCGGATCGTCCACTAACCTGAACAGACAATTGATAAGTTCGTTCATAGGATCTGAAATCTGGGAAATGCAACATTCTATCTACATCAAACACACCAACAAGGGTTACATTTGCAAAGTCAAGTCCTTTACTCACCATCTGTGTGCCTACTAAAATATCAATATCTCCTTTTTCAAAATCATTTATTATCTTCTGATAACTGAATTTTCTGCGAGTGGTATCCAAGTCCATGCGCTGAATGCGAGCTTGGGGAAAAAGCAATTTTAAGTCTTCTTCTAACTTTTCTGTTCCAAAACCCATGGTTTTTAATTTTGTGGAACCACAAGCCGGGCATGTAACAGGTAATCTTTCATGATGACCACAATAGTGACATCTCAATTGATTGTAATACATATGAAACGTAAGACTCACTGCACAATTATTGCACTTGGGTATCCATGCACATTCTTCACAAGAAATGTAAGGAGCATAACCCCGCCGATTCTGAAATATAATGATTTGCTCATTTCTTGATAATGCTCCCGTAATTTTCTCAACCAAAATAGTAGTAAAATCACCTTTTATAATTTTTTGCTTTCTCTCTAAAGTGAGATCTGCAAAAATTATTTTAGGCAAACTTGATTTTCCATATCGCTGATTCAATTGTACTAGTCGGTATTTTCCCTCCTGGGTCTGATAGAAAGATTCGAAAGATGGGGTGGCTGTTCCCATAAGTACCTTTGCAGCATGCAACATGGCCAGCACCTGGGCAGCATCACGTGCATGATATCTTGGTGCCGGATCGTATTGCTTGTAAGAAAATTCATGCTCTTCATCAATTATTACCAAGCCAAGATTATCAAATGGTAAAAAAATCGACGATCGCACTCCTATTATCAATGAAAACCTTCCGGATATCAAACCTTTCCAAACTTCCAGGCGCTCGTTATCTGAGTATTTTGAATGATAAACTCCCATTTGATTTCCAAATAATTTTTGAAGCCTCATAACAATCTGTGTAGTCAGCGCAATTTCCGGCAACAAATAAAGTACTTGCTCTCCTTGATCCAATACATCGCGGATCAGATCCATGTATATTTCCGTTTTTCCACTTCCTGTTATACCATGGAGCAACACAGTTTGCTTGCTTTCAAAATGTTGTAATATCTCAGTTTTGGCAGATTGCTGAGCTTCAGATAGTTTTATGGAATAGGGTTCAATAGAATTATTTAAATTAAATCTTGGGACTATTACTTTGAATATTTCCAGTACTCTATTTTTTTCAAGTGTCTTTAAAGAAGATGCGGATACACCAGTGTCCAATAGTTGTTTTCGAGTTATACCCTGATCATTGAGCTCCATCTTATTAAAAACCGGAACCAGATTTAGAAAAGCCAATAATACATCAAGTTGCTTAGGTTTTTTCTCCAGCTCAATCATCAACTCTTCCAAATATTTTTTCTTCAACCAATGATTTGCAAGTCTTACCTGAGTTTCTCTCTTTGGTGAATATTTCTCCTTGACTTCTTCAAATATCAATATCGCATCCTTAGCAATCAGAGATTTAATGATTTTTAAGTAGGACTTTATTTGTAAAATTTGAGCGGCTTCACCATATGTAATTACTTTATCGCGTTCCAGTACATGGAGAATAAGAAGTTCTTTTTCTGCAAATGGATAAACCGGATCAACAAAATCAAATTCTGGATTAAGTTGAATTTTAGATTCGCTGTTTAGCTTCAGCCCCGAAGGCATCCCAACATTCAGCGTCTCTCCCATCGTACACATATAATATTCTGCTACCCACTTATAAAATTTGAGCTGTTTTTCGTTCATCACCGGCTCATCGTCCAACAAATCAATGATATATTTTGCCTGATAAACGGTGGGGGGATGCTGATGAATGCCGGCAATTATTCCAGTAAGAATCTTTCTCTTTCCGAACTGAACAATGACACGATATCCAATTCCTACCAATTCATTTAGCTCAAATGGAATGCGATATGTAAACAGATTTGCAATGGGCACAGGTAACAATATATCTGCAAACAAGGTAGTCCGCTCCTGATGCTCACTTGATATATTAAATTCTAATTTACCCAATTTACGCTTTGTTGATAGTTAGCTAATTCGCTTTTAAAGTTATTGAAATGTCGCTTTTAAAGAATGTAAAGGCAATTTACAGTTTTTCATAAAACAAACCTTGCTGGTAGTTTGCCATCATTGGCCATCTTATTATCCAATTGTGAGAGATATCTGGGTTTGCTACCGGCATCAATTGGTTTATTGGGTATAATATCCTTTTGCTAGACTCATATTAACCGGGATTTTAGTAGATCAAGTTCGGGAGTGATGTCAATCTCATGTTTAAATTCATTCAACAAAGCAATAGTATTTTTTAAAAATAGTTGATGTTGATCGCTATCCTTATTAAATGGTTTATGAGCTATTGCTTTTCTTATTTTATCCCATTTTATAATAAATTGCTTTAGCTCTTCATCAAAATACACATCCTTGAATTTCTGCCAGATATAATCAACCGCTACAGAATTGGGATGAAGCATGTCTTCTTCATAAAACCGATAATCTCGTAAATCATCCATCATAATTTCAAAAGCCGGGAAATAATCTACACCTTCAAACTGCTGAATTATTTTTTCACAAGCTAAGCGGAGTGTAGATTTACTTACATTATTTTGCTCAAACGATTCTTTTTGATGCCTGACAGGACTCACCGTTAAAATTACCCTTACCTCTTTATTAATATTTTTCAGGAGATTATAATTTGCGCTAAATCCTTGAACTACCTCCTCAATTTCAAGCATCCGCTTATTGAAATTCTTTGCTGGTAATTTATGGCAATTCGCTACGATCTCTCCTGTCTCCTTCCATTCATGCACCGCTGAGGTGCCAAAAGTATATATGATTATTGAAGTATGAGGTAGTTGAGAACCAATATTATTAAGCACATCATTGGCATTTTCTAACAGACTTCTTTTGTGAACATTTGAAAGGTCTGAATGCAAATCGAGATGATGAAATATCCCATGTGATTCAATAATTTCCTCTGATCCAAGCGTCAACTTATGTGCTGCCATATTTACCAGTTTAAATATCGAAATGGGATTAAATATCGTTCCAAATGGATTGGTAATGATATTAAATTTATTATCCTGGAAATTGTCGCCAATGTGCTGGGCAAAGCAAGAACCCAACGCCAATATTGAATCCTTATGGATAATTTTAATTGTTGATATTTTGGGAATTACCTTTGTCCTAAACATTGGGTAAAGATATGATTAATGATCGTCAACCTGAATTTATTTTAAGATTGACAACCGCGCGCAACAATTCCAAAAGCTTAAGCAGTATTTTCACATGAAGAAGCCTATACAGATCACAGACAGATTTCGAAATAAATTCGGAATGACTTTATGCTTTATATTTTTTCACATAAAAAAAGCCCCGATCACATTAAGTGAACAAGGCTGATAATATTTATAATATCCTTTAAACTGGAACTACCTCAAATTTTACTTCGTGTTTTACTTCTTTATGCAAATCAAGTAAAGCGACATAATCACCAACTTCTTTTGGTTGAACAGGAAAAGAAATTTGCTTCCTGTCTACTTCGAATCCTTTTTCAGCTAGTAAATCAGAAATTTGAAGAGTTGTTACTGCTCCAAAAATTTTGCCTGATTCTCCTACCTTCGCACCAACGCTCAATACTATCTCTCCAATTTTTTCTGCTACACCCAGCGCTTCATTCTTAATTTTTTCAGCTTTATGAGCAGCCTGTCTGATGTTCTCATCAATTTTCTTTCTATTGGAGTTGTTGGCAATTATTGCAAACCCCTGAGTGATCAGGTAATTTCTACCATATCCTGGCTTGACACTTACGGTATCATTTTTATAACCAAGACCTTGAATATTTTGAGTTAATATAACTTCCATTTTGCTACCTATTTTACTATTTCAATGAATCTGTTACATAAGGAAGTAAGGCAAGATGCCTTGCACGCTTTACAGCCTGAGATACTTTCTTTTGGAATTTGATACTTGTTCCTGTAAGTCTTCTTGGAAGAATTTTCCCTTGATCATTTACAAATTTCAGAAGGAAATTAGCATCCTTATAGTCAATATATTTTATTCCACTCTTCTTGAACCTGCAATATTTCTTTTTTTGCTGATCCTTATTAATTGGCTCGTTAACTAATGTCATTTTGCTTCTTCTTTTTTAGTTTCTACTTTTTTATTGAACGCACCGTTATTCCTCTTAATATTGTATGCTAATGCGTGCTTGTCAAGTGCAGTAGTAAGGAATCGCAACACTTTTTCTTCTCGTCTGTACTCTAATTCCAGACTTTCAATAACTCCAGGCTCTG
>CAYREN010000065.1:0-12257 GCA_964423255.1 uncultured Roseivirgaceae bacterium
GCTGAGCTATGGAACCAATTCACAAAAGAATTATCTTTTCAGATTCTAATTAATCTATAATTATCTAAAATTAAAGGATCAATTATATTGCTTCTTAAATTCAGGGTGCAAAGGTATTAATATTTTATTATTAATTAAGGAAAATAAAATCTCTTTACTTCAACAAAAAAACATTTTTTACTTGTGCCTTTCTCTCAACACGTCAATTACCTCTTCCAGTTTTACATCTTTAGCTTCGAGCAAAACAAGAAGGTGAAAAATCAAATCTGCTGCTTCATTTTTAAAAAGATCATCATTTGAATCTTTGGCTTCAATCACCAATTCCACAGCCTCCTCTCCCACTTTTTGGGCGATTTTGTTGATTCCTTTATCAAAAAGAAATTTGGTATATGATTTTTCCGCAGAGCTATTCTTTCTGCCTGCAATTATATTTTGTAAGTAATGGAGAAACAATGCGTTGGAATGATTTGACTCGTCAAAACAAGTATCGGATCCGGTGTGGCAAGTTGGACCTTTCGGTTCGGCCATTATAAGTATGGTATCGTTATCACAATCAACTTTTATCTCTTTTACCATTAAGTAATTCTCTGAAATTTCTCCTTTGGTCCATAATCGATTTTTAGTCCGACTAAAAAATGTTACCATTCCTTCTGCTTTGGTTTTTTTCAATGCCTCTTCATTCATATACCCGAGCATCAACACTTTAGAAGTAGACCAATCTTGAATAATTGCCGGCACAAGGCCATTTCCCTTTTTAAAATCTATTTTCATTTTCTATATGTACTGTATTTAATTTTAAAATATTGATCTAAAATGCATCGATTTTTGCAACATATAAATCAATTTGAAAAGTGTCTAATTTATAATTCCGTTCTCATGGGAATACCGCGCTTCTGCAAATAATTTTTCAGCGAAGGTATGGGTATTTCCTTGAAGTGAAAAATACTTGCGGCTAAAGCTGCATCTGCATATCCATCAGTAAATACATCATAAAAATGGTCCATATTTCCCGCCCCACCAGAAGCAATTATTGGGATGTTGAGTTTTTTAGATATTCTAGCTGTCAACTCATTTGCAAATCCTGCTTTTGTACCATCGTGATCCATAGAGGTAAGTAATATTTCGCCCGCACCGCGCTCCTGAATTTCATAGGCCCATTTTTCGGTTACAATTTCCGTTGGCGTTCGTCCACCATGCGTATAAACAATATTGTGGTGAATATAATCTTTGGTATCAATGGCAACAACTACACACTGGCTCCCAAATTGAAGTGCCAACTCATCTATCAATTCTGGTCTGCGAACGGCTGAAGAATTAATAGAAATTTTATCCGCTCCGGCGTTAAGTAAAGCGCTAACATCTTTGATCGAAGAAATTCCCCCGCCGACTGTAAAAGGAATATTTATTTGTCTGGCAACATTACGAACCAATTCTACCAATGTTTTTCTATTGTCAACCGTTGCCATGATATCTAAAAATACAAGTTCATCTGCTCCTTGTTCAGCATAGATCGCCCCCTGTTCTACAGCATCTCCGGCATCTCTGAGTTCTACAAAGTTCACCCCTTTTACTGTGCGTCCGTCTTTAATATCAAGACAAGGTATTATTCGTTTTGCAAGCATTTTTTATTGTTTATTATTCCGGTTACTGGAATCTAATTCCAGTCACCAAGCTCTTTAATGGTAATTCTATTTTCATAAATCGCCTTTCCGACGATCACTCCATGAAGCGGTAACTCATCCAATTTATAAATATCGTCCATAGTGGCAACACCCCCACTTGCAATAATTTCCAAATCAGGAAAATTACTAGTCATGTCTTTGTAAAGTTCAACTGCCGGACCTGCCAATACACCATCTTTACTCACGTCAGTAGTAATTACATACTTTATTGATTTGGCAATATAATTTTCAAGAAAAGCATCCAATTCCCAGGAACTATCTTCTTGCCAACCACTAATTGCTATTTTATCATTTAGCACATCTGCACCGAGAATAATTTTTTCAGGGCCATAATTAGTCAGCCAGTTTTCGAATAGACCTGGATTTTTCACAGCAACACTCCCTCCGGTTACTTGTCTGGCTCCTGAGTCAAATGCAATTTGAATATCTTTGTTGGACTGCACACCACCCCCAAAATCAATCTGAAGTCCGGTATGAGAGGCTATGCGGTCAAGAACTTTATAGTTAATAATTTTCTTCTCTTTTGCTCCATCTAAATCTACTACATGAAGCCTTACTATTCCTGCTCCTTCAAAAGCCTTTGCTACCTCCAGCGGGTCTTCATTGTAAATTTTCTTTTGTTGATAATCACCTTTGGTCAATCGTACTGCCTTGCCGTCAATGACATCAATTGCTGGAATTATTATCATAATTATAATTTCAAAAAGTTTTCTAATAAATGTTGACCTACTTGTCCGCTTTTTTCTGGGTGGCCTTGAATTGCATAATAATTGTCTTTTTTTAAGGCTGCACTAAATTCATTGATATAATCAGATTTGGCAATAGTTTCAGTACCAATTTCGCAGTAATAACTATGCACAAAATATATATAAGCTTCACTGGGCAATCCTTGAAATAAATCTCCCTTGGCGTCAAATAGTTTGTTCCAACCCATATGAGGTACTTTCAATTTCGGTTCAAAGCGAATTACGTTTAAATCAAAAATCCCCAGACAATCCGTATCGTTTTCTTCAGAATATTTGCACATTAATTGCTGCCCAAGGCAAATGCCAAGAAATGGCTGAGTGAGTTCTATTATCACTTGATCTAATTTTCTTTCTCGCAAATAATCCATTGCAGTACTTGCTTCCCCAACACCGGGGAAAATAACTTTATCTGCGTTTTTGATTATATCAGGATCATCACTTAAAACAGGTTCAATACCAAGTCTATTTAGCGTGTTGGTTACTGAAACAACATTCCCCGCATTATATTTTATAATTACTACGTTCATTGAATATTCTGTTTATGGCTAAAATAAAAATCTATTTCAATAAAAATAAATGAGATCATAAGCAGCCCTCATCTTATCACACAATTGTCTTGATTCCTTGAAATCCAGCGTTTGCTGCCCATCAGAAAATGCCGTTTCCGGTTTGGAATGGGTCTCATAAATTATTCCATCTGCCCCAGCCATAATTGACGCCAGCGCCATGGGTTCTACATGCCTTCTAATTCCGATTCCATGAGAAGGATCTGATACAACAGGCAAATGTGTCTTTTCTTTGAGAATTGGAATGGCATTTAGATCCAGGGTATTGCGACTAGCTTTTTCATAAGTTCTTATTCCCCGTTCGCAGAGAATTAACTTTTCATTTCCTCCTGAAAACACATATTCAGCAGAATAAAGTAATTCATCAATTGTTCCGGATATCCCCCTTTTTATCATCACAGGTTTATCAATTTTTCCCAGTGCGTCAAGCAAATTAAAATTTTGTGTATTTCTTGCACCTACCTGAAATACATCGACATAATCCAACATGGCCTCAATCTGAGAAACCTGCATCACTTCTGTAATTATTTTTATCCCTGCAGCCTTGGCATGGTAATGCCACAATTTTAATCCTTCAATGCCCATACCTCTAAAAGCATATGGAGAACTGCGTGGCTTGTAGACACCACCGCGCATTATTCTTATACCGTTTTCTTTCAAATGATCAATGACCTCAATAATCTGTGCCTCACCTTCTATTGAGCATGGACCTGCCATAATCGCCAATGAACCATGCCCAATAGTTACGCCATCTCCAAGATCAAGGACAGTCGGATTCACTTTCCATTTTCTGGACACCAGTTTGTAACTATCAGATACAATATGGATATCTGAGATTCCCGGCATATTTCCGATCTGACGGATATCAAATTCCTTGCTGCCAATTCCAATAAGATAGGCACCTTTTTGTGTCACAACCTCATTGGCTTCATACTTGAAACTATGCACTTTTTTTATGATGGCTTCCTTTTGCCCGGGTTCGATATTATTTTTTAATTGTATAATCATGTGCTATTGAATTCCAATTATGTTTATTGTACACTTCCTTTTAATGATAAAACAAAATTAGATATGTCAGTCTCCAGTGATTTTGAATTTTTAATTACATTAATGAATGCCGACCCAATTATCGCACCGGATGCATGCTGACATGCCCTATCGAATGTTTCCTTATTAGAAATCCCAAAACCAATCAGTGTTTGGTTTTTTAATTTCATGGCTTTCACTCTGGAAAAATAACTAATCTGATCTTCAGAAATATCACCTTTAGCTCCGGTAGTTCCTGCCAAAGCAACCATATAAATAAATCCAATGGAATTATCATCAATTTCTTTTATTCTTGCTTCTGATGTTTGAGGTGTGATCAAAAATATGTTGATGAGATCATATTTTTCAAAAGTAGATTTATATTCATCGATATACTCCTGCATTGGCAAATCTGGCAAAATGAGTCCATCAATACCAATTTCTGCACATTTCTCACAAAACGATTCTAACCCATATTGTAATACCGGATTTATATATCCCATAAGAATGATTGGCGTATTCACTTCTTTTCTGATGTCTGCCAATTGTTGAAAGATCATTTTGAGAGAAATTCCATTGCCCAGTGCAATTTTATTACTTTCCTGAATCGTTGGCCCATCTGCTACAGGATCAGAAAACGGTATTCCTACTTCTATTAAATCTGCTCCATATTTTTCGAGGTATTTTATAATATTGGCTGTATTGTCAAGATTTGGAAATCCTGCTGTAAAATACACCGATAAAATATTATCCTTCTTTTCTTCAAATAGTTGTTCTATTCTATTTTTTGATATTAATTCTGACATTGTCTTTCTAATAACTTCATTCAAACTCCATGGGTTTTTTAATACTTCCCCCATTTGATATAAGTTTCTAAATCTTTATCGCCTCTACCAGAGAGATTTAGCACTACTATATCATCTTTTTCAAACCTTATTTTCTCTAAACCAGCCAGGGCATGAGCCGATTCGATTGCAGGAATAATTCCCTCAAGTCTGCTTAAAAGTATTCCTGCATTCATGGCCTCTTCGTCAGTTGCACTATAAAAATCCGCTCGTCCGGATTCGAACAGGTGTGCATGAACAGGCCCTATTCCAGGATAATCCAGACCTGCAGAAATGGAATACGGTTCAACCACCTGGCCATCGTCCGTCTGCATCAGTAAGGTCTTAGACCCATGTAAAACTCCAGGCTTACCAAGTACTGTGGTGGCAGCAGATTTACCTGATTCTACTCCAAGCCCAGATGCTTCAACGGCAACCAGTTTTACATTTTCATTATCATAATAATGATAAAATGCTCCAGCAGCATTGCTCCCTCCACCAACACAGGCTATCACATAATTGGGATTTTCTGATCCTTCAATCTCTTTCAATTGCCATTTGATTTCTGCGCTGATAACTGACTGAAACCTGGCTACCATATCGGGATATGGATGTGGCCCAACTACCGAGCCTATTATATAATGCGTATCTACCGGATGATTGATCCAATGGCGCATGGCTTCATTTGTGGCATCTTTGAGTGTTTTACTTCCGCTCTTTGCTGGCCTCACCTCAGTTCCCAATATTCGCATCCTTTCGACATTTGGCTTTTGCCTTGCCATATCAATCTCTCCCATATAGACAATGCATTCGATTCCCATAAGTGCGCAAACAGTTGCTGTGGCTACACCATGTTGGCCGGCCCCGGTTTCAGCAATTACTTTTTGTTTGCCCAATCTTTTTGCAAGTAGAATTTGACCGATGGTGTTATTTACTTTGTGGGCTCCTGTGTGGCACAAATCTTCCCTTTTCAGGTAGATTTTGGTTTGGTATTTTTCTGAAAGTCGTTGTGCAAAATACAGTGGAGTTGGTCTGCCTACATATGTTTTGAGAAGGTGATCGAAATCCTTTTTAAAACTTTCTTCATTTAATATAGATAAATAGTTTTGACGCAGTTCCTCCACATTTGGATAAAGCATCTCGGGAATATATGCCCCACCATACTCTCCATAATATCCACGTTTGTCAACTTCTATTTTCATTTTGAAACAATTTATTCCTGATTTAACTCTAAAAGCCTTTCTTTAAGATTTTGCAATAATGGGATTTTTTTCATCCCTGGTGAAGACTCAAATTTACTGTTCACATCAATGGAGTGAATTTTAATTAAATTTAATCCTTGTAAATCTCCAATATTGTCAAGACTTATACCCCCACTTAAGAAGTACTTTTTTCCCATGGAATAGTTTTTCAAAATTTCCCAATCAAAAGATTTTCCCGATCCTCCATACTTATTTGTAGTGGTATCAAAAAGAAAAAAATCGACCTTATTATAACTTTGCAGACTGTCAAAATCAAAGGTGTTGTCAACCTGAAATGCTTTTATGATCCCGACATTACTTTTTGAAATTTCCATACAATACTCTGGCGTTTCATCACCATGAAGCTGCACATAATCTAAACTATGATTTTGCACATTGGCTAAAACAACCTCCGATGACTCATTGACAAAAACACCAACTTTTTTAATACTGCTATGCAAAGTATCAGGCATTACAAAATCATCACCTACATACCTTGGCGATTTTTTGTAAAATATAAACCCAATGTAATTGGGCTTTAAAGCAACTACATCAGATATATTTTCTCTCAAACCGCATACCTTCCATTTGATCCCAATCATGATATTGCTATCTGCAACTTTTTAATTTTATTAATAAACTCAGCGCATGTGTCTCCCGGCCTGCTGTGCGACATAAAATATTCGCCAATTAAAAAGCCTTGAAATCCATGCCTCATCAATTCAATCACTGTATTGGGATTGCTGATGCCGCTTTCAGAAATTTTTACAAATTGGCTTGGTATAGCATCAGCCAATGATATGGACGTATCAATACTTACTTCGAAGTTTTTTAGATTCCGATTATTTACACCCACAACATCCAGGTGCTCATTAAGATGATTTTTCAGCTCTGCTGCATTGTGCACTTCCATCAATATTTCCAAGCCAAATGATTTAGCGAATTGTGCGAGCTCTTTTAATCTTTCAGACGTAAGTACCGCTGCAATTAATAAAATTGCATCAGCTCCAATTGATTTTGCTTCAACAATCTGATACTCATCAATGATGAAATCCTTTCTGAGGATTGGGCAATAATTGTACTTTCTGGCAACGGCTAGATCTTCGTTTTTTCCACCAAAAAATTCTGTGTCTGTCAATACGGATATTGCCGAAGCTCCTCCTTGCATATAGCTAATTGATGTTTTTTCTATTGAAACATTTTCATGAATCATCCCCTTGGATGGCGATTTTCTTTTTATTTCTGCAATGATTCCAGCTTTGTCTTCACGAAGCAAATATTTCCTTAACGAAACGGTCTGCGAAGAGAAATAAATACTTTTCTCCAACAATTTTGTAGGGTACAAACTTTTTCTTTCTGCAACCTCTTTTTCTTTATAAGCAATTATTTTATTAAGTATGTCCATTTAATTTTGCATTAACCTCTTGAAACTCTTTAACGCCTTTTTCGATTCTAACGATTCCCTTGCTTTTTCCACTGCCCCCCGCAACCCAAGAGAGTTATCTGCACAAAATAATGCCATCCCTGCATTGGCTATTGATACTTCTTTTTGGGCTTGAGTAGATCTATTTTCCAAAACAGACAAAAATATTCTTGCAGCATCTTCAATAGAATCTCCTCCGGACAATTCTGCTTGATTATAGGTATTTAATCCCAATTGTGAGGGATCTACCACTTGCTCATCATTGCGGCTTAATATTTTGAAACTACCTGTAAGCGAAACTTCATCATACCCGTCGAGCGCATAAATCACCATAAAATCCGTATCAGTTTGCTGAAATAAATAAGCGTATAACCTTGCCAACTCAAGACTAAAAACACCGGTTAGTTGTTTTTTTGGAAATGATGGATTTACCATCGGACCCAACATATTGAAAAAGGTCTTTACTCCCAGCTCCCTTCTCACCGGCGCTACGTTCTTCATTGCAGGATGAAACAATGGTGCATGTAGATAGCATATGCCACATTCGTCAAGAGATTTTTTTAGCTTGTCTTGGTCATTGGAAAATTCATACCCAAAATATTCTAAGACATTAGAAGATCCGCATACTGACGATACACTGTTATTCCCATGCTTGGCAACATTTTGTCCTGCACCAGCAACAATAAATGAAGCCAATGTAGATATGTTAAATGTATCTTTTCCATCACCTCCTGTTCCACAAAGATCTATTGCATTATATTCTCTGAAATCTATCTTAACGCATAAATCAAGCATCGCTTCGCGGAAGCCTGTTAATTCTTCAACAGTGATACTTCTCATCAGGTAAACTGTGAGAAAAGCTGCCATTTCTGAATTGTTATATTTCCCCAGTGCGAGATTCCCCAAAATTTCTTTAGCAGAAACTTTGTCAAGTGACTTGTATTCGAAAAGCCTATTTAATATCTCTTTCATAGATTTAAAACTTATTGATATATCTCTATTTGTAGATTATTATTCTGTCTCAATTATTGATTAAAACAAGAAATAAATTTGTACACGATTCCTACTTCAAATCCTTAAATAAAATTCTATTTTTCATGCTCAAGCCAGTTTTTTATTAGCTGTATACCATTTTCAGTCAATATTGATTCTGGGTGAAATTGCAATCCTCTTACGTCATACTTCTTGTGGCTAAGCCCCATAACTATACCTTTTTCATCCAGTGAATTTATTGTCAACTGCCCATTTACGGTATTGCTTTCTAAAGCCCAGGAATGATACCTGCAAACTCTAAACTCATCCGGAACACCATTAAATAAATAATCATCGGGCTGTAAAATTTTCACATCTGTTTCTACTCCATGGAGCACTTCCGTCATATTAAAAATGTGTGCACCATACACTTCACCAATTCCCTGGTGTCCAAGGCATATTCCTAAAATACTTTTTGATGGCCCATACATGCCTATCAAATCCAACATAATTCCAGCTTCTGAAGGAATCCCAGGGCCTGGTGAAAGCAATATTTTATCATATTTCTTTACATCTTCAAGTGCGATCTTGTCGTTACGCAAAACATCCATATCTTTCCCATATCCCAATGCTCTGATGATATGCACGAGGTTGTAGGTAAAGGAATCATAATTATCTAAAACAAGTATTCGCATCTAATTATCTAGTTTATCTGCCTCTTTAATAGCGGTTCGTAATGCAGCCAACTTGTTATTTACTTCCTGCAATTCATTTTCTTCTTTTGACTTTGCCACAACTCCAGCACCGGCCTGGTAATATAGATTGTTGCTTTTGCTCAAAAAAGATCTGATCATGATGGCATGATTAAATTCACCATTAAATCCAAGGAAGCCAATGGCACCTCCATAAAATCCTCTTCTTGTTTTTTCATAAGTATCTATAAGTCCCATAGCTTTAAATTTTGGGGCGCCCGAAAGTGTCCCTGCCGGAAAAGTATCTGCCACAACCTGAATAGTATTAGTACCTTCTTTAAGCTTTCCAACTACTTTTGAAACCAAATGAATAACATGAGAAAAATACTGGACTTCTTTAAAGGTCTTTACCTCTACGTTTGAACCATTTCTGCTAAGGTCGTTTCTGGCCAGATCTACCAGCATCACATGCTCTGAGGTTTCCTTTTCATCATCAAAAAGCTTTTGGGCCAATTCTGCATCTGATTTATCGTCACCGGTTCTTCGGAAAGTTCCTGCAATCGGATAGATGATTGCACTACTATCTTTTATCACGATTTGAGCTTCAGGGGAAGATCCAAATATTTTATAATTCCCATAATCAAAATAAAAAAGATAAGGAGATGGATTTACAGAACGTAAAGACCTATAAACATTAAATTCATCTCCGAGAAAACTCGACTGAAATCTCCTGGAAAGAACGATCTGAAACACATCGCCACGGTGACAATGTTCTATTCCTTTTGTTACGATATTTTTATATTCCTCATCAGTGACATTTGAAGTCTCGTTATCCTTCCAATCAAATTTGTAATCGGGATAATTTTTATTTCTTACCAAATCGACAATCTCTTGAATATTACTATCTGAAGGATCATCTTTCAGTTGATGATCAAATACGTACATTTCATTTTTAAAATGATCAACAACCAAAATATTTCGATATGCAGCATAAACGATATCAGGTATTTTATACTCATCCTCTTTCTCTTCTTCAAATTCTATTGCTTCAAAATACTGCACTGCATCGTAAGTCATGTAACCAAAAAGACCATTGGTTATAAATTTGAATTCATTGTCTTGTTGAACAAAAGATTGCATAAAGTCATTTAGTTCTTCAATTGCTTGTTTTGGATTATTCAAAGTTTTACCGATAACCGTTTTATCTGGTTGCCTTATCTCCAACTTGCTATTTTTCAGTGCAAAAGTTGCCATAGGATTACAGCAAATGTAGCTGTAACTATTTTCGTCACCATGGTAATCAGAACTTTCCAAAAGTATAGAATTGGCATACTTATCTCTAAGTTTCAGATAAATGCTCACAGGTGTGATTACATCTGCAAGCATTTTGAAATTAGTACTTTTTAGAATAAATTTTTTCAATGGACTTTAGTTTTATACCAAATAAAAAGGCTCGCCGAACGACGAGCCTTTATTATATTTTTATATATGGGTCTCAGTTCAGCTTGGATTAAATAATCTATGCCACCACCAAAATCCTATATGATATGTTCCTTTTTTCATTGGGTTGTAAAATTAGAAAAGGCAATATTAATTGCAAAGACTTTTCATTTATTTATCATTGATAATAACTGGGTATAGAATGGAATCAATTATTTAAAACTGGATCATAGCTCTTGATAATGAAAAATATTAATGAATAATAGAAGTTAAAATAGGTTTTTACTAAATTGATGCTGTTTTTTGATCCCAAGACAAATAGGCAAATCAAGAAACAATTTTTTAACTTAAACAAATAAAATATTACTATGGAATTCACCTACATTAAGTTTTTAGCAATTTGGCAAATAATAGCGTTAGGCATTGCCGGAATTTCATTTATTGCTGGTTTTGCAATTCTGATAATAAATAAAATTAGGTTCACTGCTATTTCAGATTACAAACAAAAGTATGACTATTTGGGTGCCAATGATTCAAAAATGGTTTTTTATATCATTGTTGCCTTTTCAGTTACCCTGGTTTTCTTTATAAATTCTGTATATCATGAAACCGTTCAATTAAGTTTCGTTTGGTTTTTTGTTCGGATGTTTATTGCAATTTGTATTGGAACTCTGATCATATATGTTTCTTTTTTAATGATGAAATTTGCATATCCTGGTACATTGGAAAAGAAAATGAAAAAGTGGAGATACAAGCCAAGAGTTAATAAAAAAACAGGAAATGTAATGAAGCTCTTAAGTGAAGAAGAAGAAGATGTACATCTGGATGAGGGAATGCAGGCTGAGGAAAACGTATTTTCTGTAGATTATGACGTTTGGGTTGACGAAGAAACCGGAGATGTTCAAATAGAAAAATACCCTGGCCATCTTATTGCCTATCAATGTAACTCATGTGGATTTAAAACCATGAAGCTTGTTAAAGAGGAAATTATTACAATTCCAACAGAAGATGCTGAAGGTGAAATGATTAAAAACTATCAGTGCACTTACTGCAAATCTAAAAGAAGCAAAACTGTAAAAGTTGCAAATCTTTCCCAAACGGAATCTCATTATGAATTACCCGCACATATGCATTTTAAGGAAGAAGAAAAAGTAAATCTGGTTTCGCTAGAGCTACATATCAGCAATGGGAAAACAAAAATTTTCGAATTTACTTCTACAAAACAAGCAAGTGAGTTTTTGCAGGAATATAAAATTGGTGATTAATACTCACACATATATCAATCAATAAGAGGCTTAACTAAGCCTCTTTTTTTATGGCCAAACAAACATATTTCCAATTAAACTGTTTCCATATTGTTGCGATAAAAATAAAATTCGAAGTAATGAAATGTCAATTATAAAAAGCTGGGCTTTTACGAGATCGCAAATAACTTCAACTCTAAAATGAGATTAATCTTGAGAAGTGTAAATAGATGTGATTTAAATGGCACTCATTAAGACAAGTATTTTGGTGAAAATAACAATTGTAATATTTGCTGCCTTGATCATTTTATTAAGATTTGAAATAATTGGTCAGCCCATGCTTTCCATGTCTTTCAGGTATTCTGATAAAAAGATCACTTCCGAATTTAAAAATGAAGACC
>CAYREN010000065.1:12357-17062 GCA_964423255.1 uncultured Roseivirgaceae bacterium
ATGTCTTTCAGGTATTCTGATAAAAAGATCACTTCCGAATTTAAAAATGAAGACCTTCAGCCTGAAATTAAATACCATATTTTTCAAGGTAAGAGCATTCGATACATAGAATTAATTACAAATAATAGGCTCCCATATGTAGTTTTCATTCATGGAGCCCCTGGGTCTTCGGCAGATTATTTTGATTATTTTCGAGATGAGTCACTTTATTGTAAGGTAAATTTAATAAGTGTTGACCGATTGGGATATGGATACTCTGATTTTGGAAAATCTCAAACTTCTATTCAATATCAAGCTGAAGCTATTAATACAATAATCGAAAAATGCTGTGCAAAACAAAAAGTAATACTTGTTGGTCATTCATTTGGCGGGCCGATCGCTTTGCGCATGGCTATGGATTACGCTGGCACTTTTAGTAGTTTATTGTTATTAGCCCCAGCACTTGACCCCGACAATGAACAGGAAATAAAACTTGCGTATCTTGCTCTAAAAGCACCGACAAGCTGGGTTACACCCAAAGCACTAAAAGTTGCCGCAAATGAAAAATTTGCGCATAGTGCTGAACTTAAAAAAATGTTACCTTTTTATAATAAAATAACAATACCGGTATATCATCTTCATGGAAACAAAGATTCATTAGTGCCCTATGAAAATTTAAATTTTTCTAAAAAACATTTTTTACCCAATATTCTTAGACCAATTTCAATTGATGAAGAAGATCATTTTTTGCCATGGTCTCAAAAAGAACTCATAGTAAAAACAATAATAGAGGCTATTAAACACTAATTTTTCAGTATGCTACTTTTTGGATAAGATAGATTGAGCGAAAATGGCTGCGCCAATGGCCGTTGCAAATTCAGCATAATTTGGAACGTGAATTCTTAATTGATACAGATTACCAACGCCATCTACCACCTTCCTGATCAATGGTAAAATCGACAATTTTCCAGTCAATACAATGTCAGACACCTGCTCAGCTTTAGCAGTAGAAATTCCTAATATTGCTATAGTTTGCCCAACCAGGTTTATGATTGCCATGGCAATATCACTATCATTTGCCTCGTCAGATACCTTACCAAAATTTGAGGCCGTGGCTGTTTCCGGAAGATTATTTAGTGCTCCTCCTGCAATATCGCCAACAGTGAGATCAACCATGTTCAATCTTCCAATAGAAGCCTTGTCCATAAGTGTTGAGATATTGGTGATATTTAAAAGTTTACGTGAAAGGCCCACCATAGTTCCACCACCAACACCACTTCCTCCGCAATGTTTTATATTGCCATGGCTAACATTTACCAGTGCAGTACCAGTGCCCATACTAATTACCACAGCTTTTTCTAATCCAGAAAGATATGCCCCCGCAGTGCCAATAGAATCAAATTCATCTACTTTTTTTACAGGAATTCCCAGTAGTTGATCCCTAATTTGGACTGAACCTACACCTGTGGCAGCAATTAAACTGATTTCTGATAAAGGCAAATTCAACATCTCTAAGAATTTGCCCAATGCCCCGGCGGCTGATGTAATTGGATCATCTGCCTTTACAGATACAGGGCTAAGAATTTTTTCGTTTTTAAAACCTACAATATCAGTTGTGGTACCACCAATGTCAATTCCGAGGATCATTTGTATTTAATTTATGAAGAAGATATGGTTTAATAAAACCAGGCAATTCAAATCTATTGATAATTTTTCTTCATTAAACATGAGAATTTAATATTCTAATTTTCAAAATTATATTCAGAAACTCAATAAGAATGAGTTATTTTTACATTACAATATTTGAATATTTTTTCACATAAAATTTTTACTATGGAATTCAAAGAATTTGAAAAACTCATTTCTGAAACTGCCGCTCAAAATAATGTTGACAAAGATTCTATCCTCAAAGATCTTGCTGATATCATAAAATTAAAATATGGTTATTCAATCATGGAAAAAGAACGAGATCTAATTAATGAGGTAAAAAATAAGGTTATCACGAAACTATATAATTCTGAAGATCAAAAAATAAATGCTGATGCAGACATACATAAAAAATTCAAATTAGATGTGCTGGAAAATGACTATCTTAATTCAGCATTGGATGAACTTCAAGCAGAAGGGTTAGCTCTTGTCACAAAAGCAAACGTCTCTTTGACCAAAGAAGGAGTTATGAAATTCAAGCAGTTTTACGGCGAAATATAAAATATTTACACCTGCTTGGAACAATCGATCAGATAAAATCCATTAAAACAAAACCGACCTCAAATATGAAATTCAGCTACAATTGGTGCATGATCCGACTCCGGATATTTTTTATCTGATGCATAGGCAATTGATTCGTCGTGAAGCATTTCGTTGTGAATCTCAGTACCTTTATAAAATTCCAACATATTACGAGACACCAATAAATGGTCAATCATCTCGCCTTTGCCCCTGTAAAACAGGGAGTATCTTGAACTTTCCGGTATTCCATTTTCACAGGGGAAAAGCACTCGATTCAATAATTCGCTGTTTTGCGTTTGCTCCACTTCCCCAAGAATGGCCATCACTGGAACACTTTTCTGATCGGCATTGAAATCTCCACATACAGCAACAAAAGCATTTTCATCATCATCCATAATTTGATCAATCAATATCCTTGTTTCAAGAGCCTGACCAACCCTCTTCATAGAAGAAATAAAAAAACCTTCTGCCCAACCACTTGCTGTCTTCCAGGAATTAAAGCCTCTTTTCTGGCCTTTAATGGGAGTAGGAATCTTCGATTTCAAATGCAAATTTATAACATGAATTTCTTTTTCATTAGGTAGTTTGATCGTTGCCTTTAATATCGGACGCTCCCACTCAACTTCTTTAGCGTCAGGTTCTGCTGGTGATGCTGTTACTTTACGATATTCAGGGGGCGGAATATTTTCGTTTTTTAACTGACTATGATTAATAATATCATATTTACTTAATATTATAAGATTCCTCTCATCATAAACCTGGAAATTGTCAATAGTTTTGGTACTAACCATATTATACGCTTCATATTGTGTCTCAGCCAACAATTGCTCCAAGGCTAAAAGTTGTCTAGGCTCTCCATCAATCTCTTGCCCGTTCACTTCTTGCAGACATAATATATCAGCATTTAGCCTTATAATTTGAGGTTTCATGACGATGAGACGATCCTGAAGGGTTGGCTTTTTTTCAGGTTTATCATCAAAATTTTCGAGATTAAATGTAGCAATTCGGACAGTACTTTTCATGGCTTTTTATTTAACTGAGGTTGATTAATTACTGAAATATAAGTGTTATTGACCAAATAACCTTAATCAGCTTTTAATTTAATTTGTCGATTTATTTTAGGGGATCTCTTGATAAATTACATATCTGCAAAAAAATTATTCCCTTTATCGTCGACAATGATAAACGCAGGAAAATTGACCACTTCAATTTTTCTTACTGCTTCCATTCCCAATTCCTCGAAATCAACCACTTCGACAGATTTGATACTTTCTTTTGCTAAAATTGCCGCAGGGCCCCCAATAGAACCAAGATAAAATCCACTATATTTTTTACATGCATCTGTCACTTGCCCTGACCTGTTTCCTTTAGCCAACATCACCATGGAACCTCCATGACTTTGAAATTCACCTACATATGAATCCATTCGCCCAGCTGTAGTGGGACCAAAACTTCCTGAAGGCATTCCTTTTGGAGTTTTTGCCGGGCCGGCATAGTAAACCGGATGATCTTTGAAATAGCTTGGCATTGGCTTACCTTCATCTAACATTTGTTTGATTTTGGCATGTGCAATATCTCTGGCCACAATTAAAGTCCCATTTAAACTCAGCCTTGTTTTTATTGGATGTTTAGATAACACTTTTAATATTTCTTCCATTGGTTGATCTATATTTATTTCAACCGGTTTTTGTAAATGTGGCTCAACTTTTGGTAAAAACCTAGCTGGATTTTTTTCCATCTCTTCAAGAAAAATACCATCACTTGTGATTTTCCCTTTAATATTCCGATCTGCACTACAACTTACTCCCAAGCCAACAGGACATGATGCTGCGTGTCTCGGCAGTCGAATTACCCTAACATCATGCGTAAAATATTTTCCTCCAAACTGGGCTCCAATTAAACTTTCCTGGCAAATCTTTTGCACTTTTTTCTCCCATTCCAAATCACGAAAAGCCTGACCTCCTTCATTGCCTTTTGTAGGAAGAGAATCAAGGTTTCCAGTTGAAGCCTCTTTTACAATTTTCAAAGTTACTTCTGCTGAAGTGCCTCCAATTACCAGCGAAAGGTGATATGGTGGGCACGCAGCAGTTCCAAGGTCTCTTATTTTCTCTTTAATAAACTTAGTTAAGTTTTCCTCATTCAGCAATGCCTTGGTTTGTTGATAAAGAAATGTTTTATTGGCAGATCCTCCACCTTTGGCTAAAAACAAAAATTCATACGAATCTCCAGGTTTGGCATAAATGTCAATCTGGGCAGGTAAGTTTGTTCCTGTGTTTTTTTCCTCAGTCATGGTAAATGGCACGACTTGCGAATACCTGAGGTTTCTATTTTTATAGGTCTCATAAATACCCTTTGATAGAAACTCGGCATCTTCAACACCAGTCCACACATTCTCACCCTTTTTAGCAATTACGATAGCAGTTCCGGTATCCTGGCAGGTAGGCAATTGTCCTTCAGATGAGACAACTTGGTTTTTAATCAATGTATGTGCGACAAA
>CAYREN010000066.1:0-16821 GCA_964423255.1 uncultured Roseivirgaceae bacterium
CACCGACCTATGGAGTATCACATGCAGCCATTGCCAGTCGATGGCCCGGGCATGATATTGATACAATCCAGCCTCATGTCAAATGGTATCCGTTGGGAGCGACTTCTGAGTTCAGGTTGACAGGAGGGCTTGATAGCTGTAGGTGGAGGATATTTGATGGACCAAAATCAAATAGCGAAGATTTTTATGTTGAACAATCAGTAGAAAAATACAGAAAAATAGAACTTAATAAGAAGTATTTTTTTAAGCACAGAGTTGAGTCCATCGATGTAACAACAACAAAATATAGCGTAAAACTATGGCCATCTAATGAGATTGAACCTGGAGAATGGGATATCATTGGAATTGAGCAAAACGAAAATTTGCCATCAGGTGCCGCCTTACTAATTGCACACCATACTAATGTCACCTTCGGAAATGTATACGTCAGAGGGATTGAGTAAAATGGTTTTAAATTGCTGCGAATAACTGGTTGTAATTCAAATCATGAACTTATTAAGTCGAATGAGATTCGCCATTTTTACTTAAAAGCACAAATAATTATATGAATGGAATGGATATCACCAGTTTATGAACTAAATTCGTAGGTATGAATATTTTTCTAATTTCATTGATTAAAAATCTTTCAAAACTTTTACAACCAAACCAGCATGAAAAAGAAATTAATTATCACCATTTCTGTTGTAGTTACAATTTTCCTGGTATTCATTATTCAAAAATTCAATAGCAAAGGTTCTGACAATAATGAAATTTTCACTGAGGTTAAAAGAGGTGTTTTCCGAATGGAAGTTACTACCTCAGGTGAACTGGACGCAAAAAAATCAATTCAAATAATGGGCCCGAGTGGATTAAGACGAGCACAAATATGGCAAGTAAAAATTGAGGATATTGTTGAAGAAGGAACAGTGGTTGAGAAAGGAGGATACATCGCCAGGCTTGATCAATCAGAAGTAGGAGACAAAGTCCAGAAAGAAGAAACGGATTTGCAACAGACGATGTCTCAATATACCCAGGCAAAATTGGATACTGCATTAGAATTGAGGAAAGCCCGAGATGAAATGATTAACCTAAAATATGACATCGAAGAGAAAGGAATTATATTAAGCCAGTCTCAGTTTGAACCCCCAGCAGAAATAAAAAAGGCGGAGATCAATCTTGAAAAAGCAAAACGTACATATAAGCAGGCGGTAGGAAATTACAAACTGCAAAAGGAAAAAGCCATAGCGGAGGTAGATGAAGCCGTTGCTAAAATGATGGATGATCAAAATCAACTTAAATTTTTAAAGGAATTGTCAGATGATTTCATTGTAAAAGCTCCGGAAAGTGGGATGGTGATTTACAGAAGAAATTGGCGTGGTCAAAAGCAAGGTGTTGGTGCGGCCATTTCTACATGGGAGCCAATTGTTGCAAAACTCCCCGATTTAAGCAAAATGGTCTCAAAAACTTATATCAATGAAGTAGATATCAATACAGTAAAGATTGACCAGAGAGTAGAAATTGGTCTTGATGCTTTTCCGAAAAAAACATTAACGGGAAAAGTAATAGAAGTAGCCAATGTTGGAGAGCAAAAACCTAATTCAGATTCGAAAGTTTTTCAATTGCTTATTGAAGTTCATGAATCAGATACCACATTAAGACCTGGGATGACAACAAGCAATACAATTATTTCAGGTGAGTTTGACGATGTATTGTTTGTACCTGTAGAATCATTGCATACTCAGGGAGACTCGATTTCTTATGTGTATAAAAAAGCGGGACTGGGTATGGTGAAACAAGAAGTATTTCTGGGTCAGTCCAATTCAGATGAGGTTGTAATACTTAAAGGATTGAATGATGGAGATGTTATTTATTTGTCTGATCCTGATGGGATGGATAATAAAAAAATAGATATGTTGGAGGGTAAAGCGGAACAATTGACCTCTAATAATTAGGCACATGTACCAGAGAATATTATCCAACTTCAATATCGCTCTTGAAGCGGTTTTAGCAAATAAGTTGCGTTCCCTTCTCACCGGACTGGGAATTATATTTGGAGTAGCAGCTGTAATAGCTATGATGGCTATAGGATCAGGAGCTCAGGAAGAAATATTGGAGCAGATTAAGTTGGTAGGAGTCAACAATATTGTAATTACACCAATCGTAGAACAACAAGAATCAAAGCTTGAAGAAGGAGAGAGTGATCAAGGCAAGGAAAAAAATCTTTCTACCGGTCTTACCATGCTCGATGCAAGAAGTATTGAAAGAATTGTTCCCGGAATAAAAAAAATAAGCCCTGAAGTCATTATTGATACCTATATAATTAAAAATGCCATTCGTCGAAGTGCCAAACTTGTAGGAGTGGAAAATAATTATTTCGATATTTCTGGATTTGAATTATATGAAGGAAAATTTTTCAACAAAGTACATCTGGAATATGGTAAACCTGTTTGTGTCATTGGGAAAAGTATAAAGTCAAAATTTTTTAGTCAGGAAGATCCTATTGGCAAAAAAATTAAGGTAGGAAGTAATTGGCTAAAAGTAATAGGAGTATTGGCTGAAAGGCATATTTCAACAAAAAGCATATCAAATCTTGGCATCAGAGACTATAATATGGATGTCTATACTCCACTGAAGACGGTCTTGATAAGGTATGAAAACCGCTCCCTTGTCACCGAAGCATCAATTAAACTATATAGCAGGTCCAATCCGGACGAGCGAGAGAAATTTCCAAATTATCATCAACTCGATCGCTTGGTTATTCAGGTAGGTGAGACTGACCAACTGAAAGGGGTAGTACAAGTGATTTCTAAAATTCTGAAAAGAAAGCACAAAAATATTGTCGATTATGAAATCAGCATTCCAGAGTTATTGCTGAAACAGCAACAACGAACTAAAAGTATTTTCAATTTTGTTCTGGGAGCCATTGCGGGAATTTCACTTTTGGTAGGAGGGATTGGTATTATGAACATTATGCTGGCATCAGTACTGGAGCGCATCAAAGAAATAGGTTTGCGTATGTCTATTGGTGCTAAAAAGAGTGATATAGCTTACCAGTTTCTTTTAGAAGCTGTGATGATTTCTGTAACAGGAGGTTTAGTCGGAGTTGTTTTTGGTATTGCCATTGCTATCGGCGTATCTGAATTAGCCGAAATACCTACAATTTTAAGTTTATTCCCTATTTTATTATCTTTTGGAGTGGCAGTAATCGTGGGTGTAATTTTTGGTTATGCACCTGCAAAGCGTGCATCAGAGCAGGATCCAATTACCTCATTGAGGTATGAGTAATTACAAAATCTCATTAATCAAACTTACTTTGATTTTTATTGATTTTTATAATCGTTTTTTTAACCTTGCTAATAAATAACAAAAGGTTCAATAAATTTAGCATGCTAATTGAAAGTGAAATTAAAATTATCATCCATAAAATTGCCTATCAGGATGATCAAAAAGCATTTCGCGAATTATTTGATACCTATTATCACAAACTGCTGAATTTTGCATTTTTTTTCTTAGAATCTTCTGTAGCTGCAGAAGAAGTTGTTTCTACAGTATTTATCAATTTATGGGAAAAGAGGATAAAACTCCCTGAGATAAAACGTTTAGAAGCTTATCTTTTTACCTCTACCAAAAACAAGTCTTATAGCTATCTTCGAGATAATAAAAGACTGATTCAATTTAGAGACATAGATGCTGAAGGTGATTTTTTAGTTCCGGTATTTGAGAATCCGGAAACGGAAATGTTGAGTAATGAATTTAGGGAAAAAATTATAGAAATTATTGAAGAGCTACCTCCCAAATGTAAGATGATATTCACTTTAATTAGAGAAGATGGCTTGAAGTATAAAGAAGTAGCAGAATTACTTGAAATATCCATAAAAACAGTAGAAGTGCAAATGGGACGTGCACTTTCTAAGATCAAAACATCCATTAGTTCTTATCTTCATGAAATAGATTTAATTCATTTTCTCGAAGCAGAAAAAATTAAAAGAGAAAAATAGTAAAAGATTTCATTTCCTTGTAAGGGTATATTAAAAAATCGGAGTCAGGTTATTGACAGAAAAAATTAATATGCTCAAAAACAATAAGTATACAGAACTAATTGCAAAAAAACTCTCAGGTAACATTAGCAAATCTGAAGAGGAAACATTAAGTATCTGGCTAAGCGACTCAAAACAAAATCAAGAATATTTTGATATACACAATTCATTATGGTTTGATACGAAAGTTAGGCGATTAAGTAAAAATGCGGATAACATTTTTATAGGGATTTCTGCTGCGATACAAGAGGAAGATGTTAGCACCGAAAGTAGATATCAAATTCAAGAAAGAAAAATAAGGCCCTCATATATGTGGAAAGGTATTGCAGCTGCTATTGTTTTGTTGGTGGCATCAGTGTTTATTTTTATTAACATGGATAATAGTAAAGAGCAACCCGAAGCTCAATCCATACAACTAGTAAAAAAGTCACTTCCTACTGGGCAGAAAATGAAAATCTTTCTTCCTGATGGAAGCACAGTTTGGCTTAATGCCGAATCCTCTATTACATATCCTGAACGTTTCGATGATGTGAACAGGATGGTGACATTAACCGGAGAAGCTTTTTTTGATGTCAACAAAGATTCATTAAAGCCTTTTATTGTCAAAACGCAAAATATGGACATCACAGTTTTGGGTACTAAATTTAATGTAAATAGCTATCAAGGAGAAGTAACAGACGTAGCCCTTGAATCTGGAAAGGTAATGATATCCGCAGGATCAAATGAAACTAAATATTTGTTGACTCCTGGAGAAGGCATTTCTATAAATGGAAAATCGGGAGAAACAATTAGGTATGATGTTGATCCTAAGCTTGCCTATCAATGGAAAGATGGAATGATATATTTTGATAAAGCCGATTTTAATGAGGTGATCAATAAATTGAGTCGATGGTATGGAGTGGAATTTATTATTGAAAATTATAATGGAGATAATTGGGTGTATTCGGCAGAATTTAAAAATGATTATCTAAACAACATATTGCACAGTATGAGTTTTACTAAGGGATTTCAATATGAAATAGATCAAAATAAAGTGAAAATAAAATTTAATTAGATATGCGATTATTATGAAATATAATTCCTCTTAAAAAGAAACAGCTTCTTTATAAGATAAAGAAGCTGAACCAACTGAAAGACTTATCTCAGAATTTTTTGGCGATCATTCTAAGATAGATTCTTTCAATCTGTCCTATTATTTATTAAAACATTACAAAATTATGAATATTAAATTACTTAGGCTAATAATAATGACTTCTAAATTAACATTATATGGCTTTACGATTCAGTTTTTCTTGTTAACAACTTTGTTGGCATCAACAGGAAATGCACAAAAAATAGAAAGTGTAAAAAACGTTGTTATAGAACTCGAACTACAAAATGTTGACATTACAGAAGCATTTCGAATTATTGAGTTACAGACAGATTTTAAATTTGCTTTTGACAATCAGGATATAAAGAGAAATAAAAAAATAAGCATTATTAATAAAGAAATATCTGTAGCTGATGCATTAATGAAAATTTCAGAAGAAGCTGATTTAAAGTTCCGTCAGGTTAATAATTATATCAATGTTAACAAAAGAGCGAAACGAGAGACTACCAAAATTGAGGTTATCATTCAGGGAATTACAATCACAGGTAGAGTAACTTCTGCAGAGGACGCTGAGGGTCTCCCGGGAGTTAACGTTATTGTTAAAGGATCTTCACATGGAACAGTAACTGATGTGGAAGGAAATTATTCTCTTGATGTACCTGGTACAGAATCTATTCTGGCGTTTAGTTCTGTGGGGTTTATAAAAGAGGAAGTAGTTGTTGGAAGTCAATCCATTATTGATATGGTGCTTGTGATAGATCTTACTGCACTCGATGAAATAGTTGTCATTGGATATGGTACTGCTCGAAAGAGTGATATGACAGGCTCTGTTGCATCTGTTAAGCAAGATGATATTACTGCTGTACCCACAGTAAGACTCGATGATGCAATCAGAGGTAAAGTAGCTGGCGTTCAGGTAACTCCAACTTCTTCCCAACCTGGAGCTGCATCCTCAATTCGAATCAGAGGTACAAACTCTTTAACTGGCAATAGTTCTCCATTATTTGTTATCGATGGGTTGATAGGTGCAGGAAACTCTTCAGATATCAATGTGAATGATATTGAATCTGTTGAGGTGTTAAAAGATGCCTCTGCTACGGCTTTGTATGGTTCTAGAGGATCTGCCGGTGTTATTTTAATTACAACGAAACGCGGAAAAGCAGGAAAAGGAAAAATTACTTATGATGGCTTTCTTACTTTTCAATCACCAACCAGATTTTTACCAATGCTTAATGCAGCAGAATTTGGTGATTGGCAAAATGAAGTACAGGGGACCAACGCATATCCAAATCCTCCATCATTAGGAGAGGGCACAAATTGGCAGGAAGAAGTATATCAGGAAAATGCACTAATGATGAGTCATACTATATCAGCTTCTGGAGGGACTGAAAAAAGTCAATATTTCGTTTCGGGGAATTATCTGGATCAGGATGGGATATTCAAGGGAGGAAATCTGAAGAGATTTCAGTTTAGATTTAATGGTGATCATAAGATTAATGATTTTGTAAAAATTGGTAATTCGGTTGCGTTATCACGAACAAAAATAATCCCCAGATCCAGTAACATAATTAATATAGCTGGATATTTTCCTACTCTACCTGTGAAGGATGAAAATGGAGAATACAGCATACAAACTGAAAGTAGTGAGCTTTCTGCCGAAAACCCCGTTGGAAATGCGGCAAAAAATATCAACCTGAATACCAATTCACGAATTCTTGGCACCATTTATACAGAAATAGAGCCACTAAAAGGATTGAAATATAAGCTAAATTTTGGTGCAGACTTAAGCTTGTCGAAAAGTGAAAATTATGCCCCCTCAACATTATTTAATCAAGTTAATGATCAGGGTACAGCAATGATTTCCAACAACGAATATTTAAGTGCATTAATTGAGCATACCTTGTCTTACGGGAAAGATATAGGCGATCATCATATTGATGGACTACTTGGTTATACACGGCAAAGAATTTTCAGGTCTGGCAGTTTAGTAGAAGCTAAGAACTTTACTACAGATTTCTTTGAGTATAACAATATAGATGCAGGGTCAATAAGATCTGATGCTTCTTCATATGCTTCAGAATTTGGTCTGATATCATATCTTTTTAGAGCGAATTATAGCTACAAAAGCAAATACTTATTGACACTTAGTGCCAGAGTAGATGGGTCGTCCAATTTTTCTGAAAGCCAGAAATATGGAACGTTTCCATCAGCAGCTATAGCATGGAGAGTAATTGAAGAAGATTTTGCTAAAGACTGGGGAATTTTTGATGATTTGAAATTAAGAGTTAGTTATGGTATACTAGGGAACCCTGCTTCAGGAGGAAGTTCTCTTGCAAGACTGGGCTCAGGATTTACTTATTTGTTTGGGCCTGGTCAAAATGTTACAAATGGAATTGGGCTAAATAGATTGGGTAATGAAAATTTAAGGTATGAAACTACAAACCAATTAGATATTGGCCTTGATGCTGCATTTTTTAATAACAGACTTCAGGTTACAATTGATTTTTATGACAAAAAGACAAATGACTTATTTGCCAATGAACAAATCCTTTGGCTTGCAGGAGTTGCCAATTCAAGTATAATCACGAATTTTGGGTCAATGCAAAACACAGGCCTTGAGTTTTCATTTAATTCAGTAAACATCAATAATGGTAGCTTTAAGTGGGAAACATATTTCAATATTACTTTTAACAAAAATAAGTTGCTTGAAATTCCTGATGAAAATGGTGAGAGAGAGATTAATGAATTTGGCGGTGTAATAAGTGCTCCTTCTGCCTTGCTAAGAGAGGGCGAACCTGTAGGTGTATTTTATGGACTGATACGCAATGGAATTTGGAATTCTCAGGAAGAAATAGATGCAGCAGGGGTTTCAGGTCAGGGAGTTTTTCCAGGAGGAAAAAGATATGAAGATATCAGTGGACCTGCAGGTGTTCCTGATGGAGTAATAAACATGGAAGACCGTACGATTATTGGAGATCCAAATCCGAATTTCTTTGGTGGAATGGGAAATACATTAACTTACAAAGGGTTTGAGTTTTCAATGTATTTGTCATTCATTGTTGGCAATGAAATATTTAATGAAGTTGACTCTCGAATCAATACTGCCTTTGATAACAATGTTTCAAAGAGGTTTGCCAATAGATGGTCAACTACCAATATTGATTCTAATGTACCTTCTGTCAGGGGATCCTTCAGGTCCGAAATAATTTCTGAGAGTGGTATAGTAGAAGATGGTTCATTCCTAAGAGTAAGGGATTTAAGTCTTGGTTATAATTTTAATTTCGCAAACTTATCTTGGATACAAGGTCTTAAAGTTTATGTGACAGGTGCTAATGTGTTATTATTTGATAATTATAGTGGATATGACCCTGAAATAAACAGAGGAGACTCCAATACTAAAAGAGGGTACGATCAGGCTCAAGATCCTGCGTTGAAATCCTGGACCGTTGGCTTAAGATTAGATTTTTAATAAGAAGACCTAAATTTCAAGAAAGATGAAAAAAATACATATATATATAGTAATAGCAATAACTGCAATTTTTGGCATTGCATGTGAAGATATAATTACCGAAAATCCAAAAGATTTTTTAGTTCCGGGAAGTTTCCCTGCTAACGAAAAAGATGCAATAGCTGCTGTTGATGCCGCTTACACTAAATTACATAGTAGCATTATTTCATTCTATTATGGATTTACTCCCAGTGATATTGCCTTTCAAGGGCAACACAACATGAGGCCAGTTTCTTGGTTTATAAACCTTACCCCACTAAATGGTGATGCTACCGTAATGTGGCAGCAAAACTATCAGGGAGTTGGTCTGGCCAATACGGTTATTCAATTTGTACCTGATGTGCCAATGGATGAAACACTCCAAAACCGATTGATAGCAGAAGCAAAATTTTTGCGAGCATTTTATTATTTGGAATTGGTTCGTACATATGGTGGAGTACCAATTATTGAGGAGGTTGTCAGCGATCCTAGTTCTCTTAAAGGCATCACTCGCAATACAGTTGCTGAAGTATATTCCCTTATCGAAAGAGACCTGAATGAGGCAATTGTGGATCTTCCGGATAGTTATGCAACTAAAGAAAAAGGAAGAGCAACTAAATGGTCTGCAACTGCTTTATTAGCCAGAGTGCATCTGACTAGAGAAGAATGGTCTGAAGCAAATACAAGATCACAGGAAGTTATATCCTCAGGAATGTTTGGTTTGGTTGGTGATTATAATTTGTTATGGAGTCAGAATGTTGAACATATTCCATTGCCTGACAAAGATGGTAATCTTGTCAACGAAATTGTTTTTGATATACAATTCAGACAAGATGAGCGTAATGATCGAAAACAAAGTTGGGTAGGCTCTCGTGACACAGAGGTTGGAGGAGTAAATGCAGTTGGTGGTGGATGGGAAAATATGCTTCCTACAGATGACTTTTTGGCTATGTTTGAAGATGGAGATTTAAGGAAAGATGTCAGTTTTGTAACTGAATTGGATGGAAATGTCTTGGAATCACCAAGAACACCTGGAGCAGGTCCTATTACCGGGAAGTATTTAAATGCAGACGGAGACCCTCCAAAAGGAAATAATGGAAGCCAGAATACTTATGTACTCCGATATTCAGATGTGCTGTTAATGAAAGCAGAGGCAGAAAATGAATTAAACGGTCCGTCAAATGCTTTCCCATTTATTAATCAAGTAAGAGAACGCGCAGGATTATCGGAACTTACAGGGTTGGACCAAAATTCATTGAGATTAGCGCTTCGAAAAGAACGGGCCACAGAATTAAGTTTTGAAGGGATCAGGAAATATGACCTTTTGCGTTGGGGTATATTTGTGGAAACAATTCGAAACACAATAGATCCTCATATGGAAACTCCTCGTGCAAATATTCAAGACTATCATGCAATTATGCCAATCCCAAACAGGGAGATAGAATTGTCTGAGGGAAGTTTGACGCAAAATCCAGGATATGATCAATTCTAATAATTAGACTATAAAAGTATATTAAGCGTACAGGGGTGGTGGTTTTTTCTTCCAGCCCTGTTTTATATAAATGACAAGTCTTCTTTTCAGTGGACTTTAATAATATATTTCATTTGTATAAAATCAATCACGGATCATTAATTTTATAAGGTTAGGTTTTTCTATATTATTTTAACCTGTATCAGTTAGTATTTTTTCAGTATTAAACTATAAATCTTATGAAGATCTTAATTTCTTTTAGTCTCATCTTTTCAATTCTCATTAGTTGTTCTCAAAAAGAGCAAAAAGAAAAAATCAAACAAATCCAGCCAAATATCATAATGTTTTTTGTGGATGATATGGGTTGGCAAGATACCTCGGTGCCGTTTTGGAATAAAATGACACCTTTCAACGAGCGTTACACAACTCCGAATATGGAAAAACTTGCAGCAGGTGGGATGAAATTTACACAGGCCTATGCTACTCCTGTTTGCTCACCCACCAGGGTTAGCCTGATGACCGGGATGAATGCCGCGCGTCATCGTGTGACGAACTGGACACTTCATAAAGATGTACTACAGCCCATGGAAACCAACCATAAAGAATTGAGTTTTCCTAGGTGGAACGTTAACGGCATTAGTCCTAAGGCAGGTTTAGACCTTTCGGTACATGCAGACGCACTTCCAATGTTACTCAAAAAGGCTGGTTATTTTACCATTCATGTGGGGAAAGCCCACTTTGCGGCCATTGGAACTACTGCCGAAGATCCCCGGGCCTTAGGTTTTGATATTAATATTGCAGGACATGCAGCGGGTGCGCCCAAGAGTTATTTGGGAACTGAAAATTATGGAAATACAGAAGAGTATAGAAATTCTCCCTGGCCTGTGCCCGGACTTGAAAAATATCATGGAAAAGACATATTCCTGACCGAAGCATTGACTTTAGAGGCAATGGTGGCAATGGATAGTGCAATAAATAGCAACAATCCATTTTTTTTGTATATGGCGCACTATGCCGTGCATACACCGATAATGGGAGATAATAGATTTTTGCAAAAATATCTGGATGCTGGATTGGATTCAATTGAAGCTAAATATGCAACCCTTGTTGAAGGTATGGACAAAAGCCTGGGGGATATCATGAATTTTCTGGATGAAAGAAAATTGAATGATAATACGATTGTTTTATTTATGTCTGATAATGGCGGATTGAGTGCGGTTGGTAGAGGAGGAAAACGGCACACTCACAACTTACCGTTGTCCAGCGGTAAGGGGTCAATTTATGAAGGCGGTATAAGGGAACCCATGATTGTGAAATGGCTTGGTGTTGTAAAGCCCAATACAACGAACAGCAACTATTTGATCATAGAAGATTTCTTTCCAACTATATTGGAATTGGCTGGAGTAGCTGAGTATGAAACCGTGCAACATATTGATGGAAAAAGTTTTGTGCCACTGTTAACTGACAATACTCCCGGACAAACCAATGAAAGACCTTTATACTGGCATTATCCTAACGAATGGGGAATTAGTGGGCCAGGAATCGGTGCATTTAGTGCAATTCGTCTGGGAGATTGGAAACTGATTTATTATCACCTGGATGAAAATTTTGAATTATTCAATGTAAAAGATGATATTGGGGAGTTACAGAACCTGGTGAAAGCTCGTCCAGGAAAGGCCAAAGAACTTTCTGATATGCTTTCATCATACCTGAAAGATGCAAATGCTCAATTCCCAACCCATAAATCATCTGGAGAAAAAGTAGCATATCCGAATTTATAATTTTTTGAGCCGGTACAGAAACTGTCAAATTATATGAAATGATTTATTTTGACGAGATATTGTGATTTTTCCGTTTAGGTGCTATTCAGAAGAAAATGATTTTATATATTATGGGAGCTGAGAATGATCCTCAAGACACATTATATGCAGGTTTTTAAAAAGTTCATGATCAATGCGAAGATTATTGGGATTGCAATCATAAGTCTGTTTTATTCATGTGGAGATAAAAATGAAGTAGGAAGTTCATCTTTCATGCAGAGTTTGCCCCCTGGTATGATGTTCAAGAAGATGCATGAAAGTCAGACCAACATCCGCTTTCAAAACCTTTTGCCTGAAAATACAAACATGCATGGCATGGAGTATGAGTATTATTATAATGGAGGAGGAGTTGCACTGGCAGATCTTGACAATGATGGCTTACCCGAGTTGTTTTTTACCGGGAACAGAATTTATAATAAACTTTATAAAAACCTTGGGAATTTCAAGTTCCGGGATATTACTAAGGAATCAGGCATAACTGATGGACCAAGCTGGACAACGGGCGTGTCATTAGCCGATATCAACAATGATGGTATTTTGGATATTTATATTTGCCGTTCAGGAATGCTTGATGAAAAAAAACGTGCGAACTTATTCTTTCTATCAACCGGGATAGAAAATGGCATTCCAAAATATATTGAAAGAGCAGGAGAATTAGGTTTGGCTGATGTCGGTTATTCTACCCAATCGTTATTTTTTGACTATGATAGGGACAACGATCTTGATATGTTTCTTATCAACCACAATGTTGAGGTGAAATCGTACACTGACCTGAAATCGATTAAAGAACACAGAGATGCTTTGGTAGGAGATAAACTTTATAGAAATGATGGGTTTAAGTTTACAGATGTCAGCGTAGAAGCCGGGATAATTAGTAATGAAATTGGATACGGTTTGGGAGTTTCAGCAGGAGATTTGAACAACGATGGATGGCCGGATATTTACATCACCAATGACTATTCCGAGCATGATTATTTATACTTCAATAATGGAGATGGCACATTCTCTGAGCAAATAAAAAAAGCTACTGGACATATATCGAATTCGGCAATGGGCTCTGATATCGGCGACTTCAACAATGACGGTTGGTTGGATATCATTGTAATGGATATGCTTACCGAAGACAATTATGGTATAAAAACCAGCATGAGTAATATAGACACTGAACGTTTTGAATTTGTGGTAAGTAGTGGATTGCACTACCAATACATGGTAAACACACTTCAATTAAATATGGGAAACAGCCTCTTCAGTGAGGTAGCTAATTTAGCGGGAATGACGAGTACCAACTGGAGTTGGTCTCCTTTGCTTGCCGACTTTGACAATGATGGTTTTAAAGACCTATTTATTACCAATGGTATAAAGCGGGATTTTATCAACTACGATTTTATATATTTTAAAAACACAAGTTTGCAAGCTGTCGAAAAAAACAATCCTGGTAATATGGATAATGCTATAAATGGGTTGATAAAGATGACACCGCAGCGAAAGGTGTCAAACTATATGTTCAAAAATAATGGCGATCTTACTTTTTCAAACAAAAGCACAGATTGGGGATTTGATGCCCCTTCGTTTTCAAACGGGGCTGCTTATGGTGATTTGGATAATGATGGTGACCTTGATATAGTTATAAATAATGTGGACGATTATCCTTTCATTTATCAGAATATGCGTTCGGCGAAAGGCAATAATTACCTAAAGATAAAATTTCAGGGCCCGTTGAAGAACAATGATGGATTGGGGGCCAGGGTTGAAATTCAGCATGGTAGTAATAAACAAATACAAGAACAATACCTGACAAGGGGCTATCAATCAGCGAAGAATAAAATGATGCATTTTGGTCTGGGGAAGGATACGATAATAAATCAACTGAAGATTTCCTGGCCTGATGGACGAATTCAAATAATAGCAGACATCAGGGCAAATCAGGAAATAGACCTGAAGTACAATGATGCCAGTTCGATGGTAGGATCCAATGACAATTATAGCATGGTGTTATTTAAAAAAATGGAAAATGCGCCAATTCTTAAACACGAGGAAAATTTTTATGATGACTTTTCTAAAGAGGGTTTACTTCCGTTCAAATTTTCGAGAATGGGACCGGGCATTACCGTTGGTGATGTAAATGGAGATGAATTGGATGATTTTTTCATTGGAGGCGCCAAAGGGTTTTCAGGTGCATTATTCCTACAAAAGTCTAATGGAATTTTTAGCCCACCAATCAGAAAACCGTTTGCGACGGACAAAACGTGTGAAGATATTGAGGCTTCTTTTTTTGATGCCGACAATGATGGAGATTTAGACCTTTATGTGGTGAGCGGAGGAAATGAATTTCAGGAAAATGATCGCTACCTGAGGGACAGGTTATATATCAATATTGGGGATGGAAAATTTCATACGGCAACAAATCACCTTCCTGATATCAGATCGAGCAATTCTTGTGTGAAACCCTGCGATTTTGACAATGATGGCGATATAGACCTTTTTGTTGGCGGCAGGCTTGTCCCTGGAAAATATCCGTTTCCGACAAGCAGTTATTTACTTGAAAATAATCAAGGGAAATTCAAGGATGTTACTAAAGAAAAAGCAAATGCACTGTTGGGATTGGGCATGGTTACAGATGCCGTTTGGGCTGATTATAATAACGATGGCTGGAAAGACATGGTAGTCGTTGGTGAATGGATGCCGATAACTTTCTTGAAAAATGAAAATGGAAGTTTTTCGGGTAATACTAATAAAATGACATTAGCTCGTTCTTCCGGATGGTGGTATAGCCTGGCCTCGGCAGATATTGATAATGATGGAGATATTGATTTTATAGCAGGAAACCTTGGGCTTAATTCGCGATATAAGACTTCTGACGAGCAGCCCTTTCAAGTTTTTGCTGCTGATTTTGATAACTCTGGTACCATGGATATTGTATTCGGATTTTATAACGATGGTAAACTTTATCCATATAAGAGCAGAAATGGTAGTATCACTCAAATGCCGTTTCTTAAAAAAAAGTTTAAGGATTTTCATAGTTTCGGACTGGCGACATTGAAAGATGTTTATGGTGAAGAAAATTTAAAGAATGCCCTGCACTATTCGGTTGCAACATTTGCCACTTCCTATATTGAAAATACCGGGAACGGAAATTTCAAAATGAGACCTTTGGAAAATATGGCTCAATTATCGAGCGTAAAATCAATACTTGTAGATGACATAAATCTTGACGGCAATCCAGACCTATTGATTGCAGGAAATTCCATTTATACTGATGTGGAAACTACACGAATTGATGGAAGTTATGGCATGGTAATGTTGGGTGATGGACATGGTGATTTCTCAGCAATTCACCCCTCGGAGTGTAATTTCTATCTAACAGGCGAAATACCAGATATTGAAATTATTAGGATTGGATCAGATTCTGAATTGGGAATTGTCTCCATTCAGAATAATGGAAATATTGGAATTTTTTATAGGAATTCAAATTAGTCTACCATTCTGTTTAAAGCTGAAAAACTATGCTTGGAATCGTTAATCAAATATTTTCTTGAATCTGACAAGGACTATTTCACTTTATAAAAAGAAAATAACTCAGCCTATTTCTTGTAATAGCAGGGATTGTGGTATTAGCTTTTGATACAGTAGGTGAGGTGAAGAGAGTACAAAATTATTCACCGGAACTTAACGAACCTATTATTGGTAGCACAATTGCTGAACATATGGCGATCATGGAAAACACCTGAATTCTTATCAGCCAGGTGAAGATCATTTATCACCTGAGTGGTTCCATAATGACCAATGGTTAGGTTTTAATATGCTTCAATCCGAACATAGTAGAATAAATCGTAGCTTTTACAGGAAATGATTATAATTTTAAATCAGTTAAACCTTTTCCAAATGGAGAACCACAACATAAAGACATTCTTGCTGGCTTCGCATTACTGAATTTGTATTTGAATGGGATATTATTTATCAAGTATTATTTTATTAATTCTATCGGGATAGTCAGCGTGATAGGAATAGTGTCAAGAATACATATTGAAGCCTATATCAATAAAAATTAAACTTAATCAATCGCAGGATTGATATGCTGAGCTTTGATCTAAAAATATATATAGATTTACATTTACAAACTATTATAATCTGCAAAATGAAATATTTCAAAATGAAAACCATATTGTTCTTTGTATTCTCTTTATTTTACTATAACAATGGATTTAGCAATAAGTCTAATGCTGTTTTATTAGAAACAGAAAGCTTCGATAGCAAAGGAGGCTGGGTAATAGACCAACAATCTATGGATGTGATGGGATCGCCTTATCTCATGGCCCATGGTATTGGCATACCTGTTGAAGATGCTGCTACGACTGTTGAATTTCCTAAAAAAGGAAAATATAAGATGTTTGTAAGAACTCGAGATTGGACAGCACCGTGGTCGAAAGAATCTGCAGGACAGTTTCAGGTGTTGGTTGATGGAAAGCCAATTGACAAAATTTTTGGAATAGAGAACAATGATTGGCATTGGGTAGATGGAGGAACAATTAAGGTTTCACAATTAAAAATGAAGATATCACTTCATGATCTTACTGGATTTAATGGAAGATGTGATGCTATCTATTTTACCTCTGATGATTCTGATATTCCTTCAAACAATCTTCAGGGACTGGAAAAGTTAAGGAATGAATTATTAAGATTTGATGCAAACCCCAAAGAAAATGAATTTGATTTTGTAATAATCGGAGGAGGGATGGCTGGAACATGTGCTGCAATATCTGCAGCTCGTCTTGGAGTAAAAGTTGCCTTGATACAGAATCGACCAGTTCTTGGAGGAAATAATAGTTCGGAAGTGAGAGTACATCTTGGTGCCAGAATAAATTTAGAACCTTACCCGGCACTAGGAAATCTGGTAAATGAAATTGGTCCTGATCAAGGAGGAAATGCCCAGCCAA
>CAYREN010000067.1:0-16799 GCA_964423255.1 uncultured Roseivirgaceae bacterium
AGGATATAGGAATTTCATCGGGCGTAAAAGTAGTAAAGAATCAGTAAAGAATTAAAAGCTTGATAATTATTTCAGATAGAAAAAGCATTGTTTTTCCAGGTAAATTTAACAGGTCAATAATTTTTATTATTTCAGATGATGTTCTTTTAATACTTGTGTTATTCACTTTTAAATTAACCTGCCATCAACCAACCTTAATTCCAGTATAGTTAAATGGTGTAATAGCTTTCAATTCATTTTTTATCTCATCATCTAATTTGAGCCCATCTATAAAAACCCAAAGACTGTCTTTGGTGATTTGCTGGTTTATTCTTGTTAGCTCCTTCAGCGCTTCATAAGGTTTCGGGTATCCTTCTCTGCGCAAGATTGTTTGGATAGCCTCTGCGACCACAGCCCAGTTGCTTTCCAGATCTTGATTGATAGCTGCTTCATTCAATTCGAGTTTGTTTACTCCCTTGATTAAAGAACGAATGGCGATGATATTGTGACCAATGGGGACGCCCACATTCCTCAATACTGTGGAGTCAGTTAGATCTCGTTGAAGCCTGGATATTGGGAGCTTTAATGCTAAATGATTATAGATGGCATTGGCCATACCCAAATTGCCTTCCGCATTTTCAAAATCAATGGGATTTACTTTATGGGGCATAGCCGATGAGCCAACCTCTCCTTTTTTTATCTTTTGCTTGAAATAATTCATAGAAACATATTGCCAAATGTCACGACTGAAATCAATCAAAACATTATTGACACGAATCAATCCTTGAAACAGAGCTGCCAGATTATCGTAATGCTCAATCTGAGTTGTTGGATAACTCCTTGAAAGACCCAGTTTTTCAGCGACGAATTTATCAGCAAATGCATTCCAATTAATATCAGGATAGGCCACAACATGTGCGTTCATATTTCCTGTTGCCCCTCCGAATTTTCCTGAAAACGGAACTGCGTAGATTTGTTCCAATTGCCGCTCGGCACGTTCTATAAATACCGCAATTTCTTTTCCCAACAATGTTGGAGATGCTGGTTGTCCATGGGTTTTAGCTAGCATTGGAATATCTGCCCATTGAGAAGATCTGGTTTTTAACAAATCCAATATTTCCTCAAAGAGAACTTTTATCTCCATCATGGCATCTTTAATAGAAAGTGGTGTTGCGGTATTATTAATGTCTTGGGATGTGAGCCCAAAATGGATAAACTCTTTAAATTTTTCTATCCCTAATTTATCAAATTCTTCTTTGATAAAATACTCAACTGCCTTGACATCATGATTTGTAACAGCTTCGATTTCTTTTACTTTTAGAGCATCGTTTTCAGAAAATGAGGCATAGATATTTCTTAAATCTTGAAAGGTCTCAGGTTTTACATCCTCAAGTTGTGGAAGTGGGATTTCGCACAGTGCTATAAAGTATTCAATTTCTACCTGTACACGATATTTTATCAAACCATATTCAGAAAAATATTTAGCAATATGATCTACTTGTTTTCTGTACCGTCCGTCAATCGGAGATATGGCCGTGAGTTTATTTAATTCCATAATTTTTAAAAAAGAAAAATAATGGGCAAAGTTATAAAATAGGAAATGTTATCATTGAAATTGAGTGGATTTTATCTCAATAATTTAGTGATTTTTTAAAGTACATGTGACTCGCTATATTTAAGTCAATGTTTCTTTTAAATAACTCATCATTTCACAATTGACATCCCATTGATTGGCAACCGGCTGCTGGGTAAATGGCAATTGTTGTAAATAGGGGGTAGGTCCAAATTCTGGGCAGATATAAAATGTTTCTTGACCACGAACTTTAGCCAAATCAATAATTCTTTGCCACCAACCAACAAAACGATCAACAGTTGGTTTCCATTCCGGAGCGAAAGGATGATTTACCTGTGCAGCCTGATCAAATCCGACTCTCGCATGGATATATTTGCATCGGGGAATTATTTCGTCCATGATTTTTTCCTGGTCTACCAGCAAACTTTCCGAAACAACACATAGATGAGAAAAATCCGCTGTAAAAATTAAACCTGGATATTTATGAATATATGGTAACATGCTGTACGCATGATATGCAAATCGTCCACGATGTGTTTCATGGATAATTTCTATTCCTGTGTTTTTCGAGATTTGAATACAGTCCTCGATTATTTTACAATTTTCATTGAATGAGAAATAATCTTTTCCAGTGTGTGAGTTAATGAATTTTGGATCCAAGTCGGCCAGCTGCATTAATTTTGCATTTAATTTAGAACGATACTGCTCAGAAGTTTCGACGGCTGGAGGAATATACTGTTGCGCTATGAGATCAGCGCGATTTGCTTTGACAGCGTCTTGTAACGTTGCTATAAATTTGTTTTCCATTTGGACGTTTACATCCATGCCGTGATAACCGGCTTTCATGGCTTTTTCAATAAAAGTATCTATTGACAAATGGTCGCTACCCCAATATGGGCAAATGTATTTGATTTCCATATCGATTGTAATTAATGAAATTTTATAATCGTCAAAAATATTCAATTAATTCAAACAAAATTGCATTACAAGTAATTGTACTTTTCTGATTTTATAATTATAATTACATTAAGCAGGTGTAACCTCACCCTTCAAATCCCACAATTCTTCCCAATTTTGATCTTCTTTCCAGCGAAATACTTGTCCTTTGATCAACCTGCAATTTTTATCGATCTTGCTAATGTCACTCATTTCCTCATCAGATAATGGATCTGAAAGGATAGCAGACATATTGCTTTTGTATTGCTTTTCCTTTACGCTAAATGGAATGGTAATCTGACCACGCTGGACGGCCCATTTTAGGCAAATTGCTGCTGGATGGACATCTCTCTTGTTGGCAGCTTTTACAATTACCGGATCTTCCATATCTATGGTGTCGTCAGATGTTTTGTCGCGTTCTGGTCTGCTTGGAGATCCAAGCGGACTGAAGCCAATGGGTAGGATATCGTTTTCAACTAAATAGTTAAATAGGGCTGATTGTTGAAGATGGGGATGAATTTCCATTTCATTTACAGCCGGTTTTATACGTGCATCTCTCAAGAGCAATTTTAGCTTAGGAATTGTCATGTTGCTGGTGCCAATATTTTTCACTAAACCTTCATAGACCATTTTTTCCATTGATTCCCAGGTACGCATATAATTTTCATGAATATACGGTTTAGCATCAGGACTCATGGAAGTGACATCACATCCGGGAGCATGAAAATTTGGAAATGGCCAATGCACCAAATAAAGGTCGAGATAGTCCAGTTGAAGATCTGAAAGACTTTTTTCACAAGAAGTAATTACATCCCTGGGGGCATGCATGTCGTTCCAAAGCTTCGAAGTAATCCAGAGTTCAGAACGGTTAATGCCATTGGCTATTATTTCAGTAAATGAATTTCCGATTACTTCTTCATTCCCATAAACTGAGGCACAATCAAAATGTCGATATCCGTATGCAGCAGCACCTTTTACTGCATTGGCAACCTGCTCAGCGTTGTACTTGTCAGAACCAAAAGTTCCCAGACCAATGGCTGGTATTTCTGCTCCTGTATATAATTTTTTCTTTGGCACTGATGCCGGATCTATGCTATTCATATTTGATAATTTAATTCTATTAGAAACATTTGTCGAAACTAACGCCTAATAATTCCATCGATATTTTTTCCAAAATTTCCTTATTCCCAATAAAATGAAATGTAGCATGTTTGTGTTGCAAGGTTTCCTCCGAAGCTAAACTCGCCGCTGGAGAAGATGTTTCAAGTTCATAAAACGGACCCATTTGAGAACCATCTGGCAATGGGCCATCGTTATAGGCATTTACTATATCTCCGGTAAATGGATGTTCTTGATATTCCCACATGGAGTTGACATATTCTTGTGATGATTTATCCAGCGAATATTTTACAATTGTCAGGGTTTCATTTGTGGCATCATAGCTTCCGATAATTGATTTTGCTCTGTTTGGCCCAATGCCAATTTTTCCTCTTTTATTACCGTCAGCTCTAAATAGTATTGTTTTGTCCAGGATGTTTATTCTGTCATCATCAATTTTTCCGAAGTAAGCATCATTTATTATTTTCCCATTTCCATTCTGATCAAATGGTAATATAATTGTTGATTTTTCTGTGGAAATCAATTGACCTAATATCCATATTGAAGGCATGCCAGTTTGCGTTGTCCAAGTAAAATCATTTTTGTTGGTCAGGCAGTTTGTAGATTCAAAACCAACAGCATCAATACCATCGGGTATTTTAATATTTAATTCCTTGTTTATCCTGGCGTTATCAAATATGGCAACTTCCCGATCTGCAAGAATATGAAATTTGGTGCCTGCATAATTTGGTAAAAATAACTCTTTCTCAAAGATTGCTTTTTTGGAACTGTGTGCAATTAGCTCCCATGATTCTGTGTCAATAGGAGCTGGGGTTTGCCAATTATCAAGGTCAAATTCTGTCCCAGGTTCAAAAAAAATGGAATACTGGCCACCTTCGGGGCCCAACCAAAACCTATCTTCTCCTCCAAAATTGTTGCAGTTTTTGAGGATTTTTCCAGAGGAAATCAGATTATAATTTATCCATCCAAAGCTAAATCCTTCATCTCCATTTGCTGAGCTTGTAAATACTCGCCCCTGAAGTTTTGGAGAAATCAATAGCTTTGAATCACCTGATGTAAGCTCAACTATTGTAAGGTGCTTTTTCAGAAAGTTTTTGTCAGAGGCGAAATTTTGCTTAATTACCATATTTATCTATTTGATTTCCTCATCAAATACGACGGCAACTTTCCCGCATTTACCTTCGTCCATCAGTTCATAAGCCTTGTGAACATCATTGAGGGTAAACCGGTTAGTTACCAGATCTTCAGGGTGGATGCCCCATCGTCCGATTCTCTCTACAAGTTCTTCCATTTTCCAGATACTTGTCACCCAAGAACCATAAATAGTAATCTGATCGTGGATAATATCCGGACTTGGATTAAACTCAACTGTACCTCCTTCGCCAAGCAATACACATTTTCCCCATTTTCTCGTTCCTCTTATTGATAGTTGTCTACCATGGGTATTTCCAGAAGTATCAATTGTTCGCTCACAACCAAACCCATTGGTGATTTTAAGTATATTTTCAAGTGTGTCTTCACCGGAAACAAATACATGATCTGCAAGTTTTTTATCGATAGCAATCTGACAACGTTCTTGCACCACATCCACACCAATAAGTTTGTTGGCACCCATGGCTTTTGCAAGCATAAGCGTGGCAAGACCAACCGGTCCTAAGCCAACCACTAATACTGCATCATTTCCACAAATACCGATTTTTTCCAGTCCTTCATAAACTGTCCCAAAGCCGCAAGCAATTTGTGCGCCATCTGTATATGTTAATTCGTCAGGTAAAAGAACGAGATCTTTTTCGTCGGCAACTATGTATTCGGCCATGCCACCATCTCGTTGCCAGCCATATGCAGCTCGATATTCGCTAGTGCAGCTGATCATATAACCCCTCCGACAATCGTTGCAAACACCACAGCCGGAAATATGATATATCACCACGCGATCTCCTTTTTTAAATCGTTTGAGTCCTGGGCCTTCTTTGATAATTTGACCTGCAGGCTCGTGACCTGCTACTTTATTTTGATATGCTTCAGGTCCTTTTCCGAGATGCTCCCGATAAATAGCGCGGATGTCGCTTCCGCAAATTGTTGAAGATTTGGTTTTTATTATAACTTGACCATGGCCTGGCTCTGGAATTTCAACGTCTTTCATGACTACCGAACTGTTTCCCGGAAGAAATGCCCCTTTCATTGTACTCATATCACCTAAAATTTAAAATGCGAGATTATAGAGAAATAGTATTGTTAATATATAGAATAAAAGTATTGGATTTTGAGATGATTATCCAGTCAAACGTTTGCGCAAAATAAATTGGTTATCAACGTTACCTACTTTGTGCTATCTCGAATAATCAATTCAGTTTCCAAAATTCTGGGATCACCCATTTCTCCTGTATCAATTTGATAGAGCAATAACTCCATTCCAACTTTACCGATTTCAAAAGCGGGCTGTTTTACGGTGGTGATTTTTGGTGTTGTGTAACTTGCCAATGGTTCATCTGCATAGCCAATTATCTGAATATCCCTGGGAATTGAGTACCCCATTTTATTTATTATTTCCAAGGCTCTGAATGCATGGTAATCACTATGAGCAAGCAGTCCGTCTAAACTAAATTCAGAAAATAACTGGTATAAACGATTTTGCAAATTATTACGATTTTCATGTTCTAAAATGAGTTGATTGTTGATTGGGATGTTATGTTTTTTTAAAGCTTCTTTAAAGCCCATAAAGCGACTGAAAGTCGTTGATATATTTTTTGGTCCTTTAGCGAATGCAATGTTTTTGCATCCTGAGCTGATAAGATATTCTGTTGCTTTCAATGCCCCTTCAAAATCATCCGTCATTACATAAGGTGACAAGATATCTTCGCACATTCTGTCAAGAAAAACTACGGGGACCTCCTCGTCAATAAATTGCTGAATATGATCGTAATCTTTTGTTTCATTTGATAATGCCACTAAAAGTCCATCTACACGAGCATTGAGAAGTGTCTCGGCAGCGCTTTTTTCCTTTTCATAACTATCATTGGTAACGCATATTATTTGTTGATACCCATGGTGGTCCAAAATTTCATCTACTCCTTTCACAATTTGAGAAAAAAAATGGTGTGTTAATTCTGGAATAATTACTCCAATGGTAGAGGACTTTACTTTTTTTAGTCGTTGAGCATGTGGGTTAGGATGATAGCTAAGTTCTTTAGCCAATTCAATAATCTGTTGTCTGGTATCTGCGTTCATTCTACCAATACCATTAAGAGCCCTGGATACTGTACTTGCAGAAAGATCCAGTTCTTTGGCGATATCGACAATTGTTATTTTCTTCATTTCAGATGTCTTCGGCATCTGAATTATAGGTATAATTTGAAAATGCTCCTAATGCAGAAGCATATTTTTACAATACTACTGCTATTTCAAATTCGGCTACATCTGCAATTATTTAGATGTAGTTTCAAATGGATTGTTGAAATTAAAATTTACCAAATTTGAAATTAGTGTAAAAACTAAATGTGTTGAGAGTGTATACCGGCACTTGATTGTCAACTGGGTTATTTAATAACACACCATTTGTCAATCTATATGAGGCACCTAAAGTAAATCTAAAGAATCTTACCATATTGAATTCCAACTCTATGCCTGGTTCAAATACAAAAAATGCATCGTAATCATAAAATATATCGTCGAAGTTATGATTGAATTCTTCGAAGTCATTATTGTAATAATTACTTGGAATTGTAGAAATGCCTCCTCCACCAATTAAAATTGGAAAAGAAACATGTACCTGAGATTCCGGAAATAATATAGGTTCAAAATAGAAACCCCCATATCCACCACCAAGGAAGTAGTCATTTGTCAGGTTGGATTTATTTAAATGGTTAGAAAAACCATAACCGGCCAATCCCATGGCGAAATTATGATTAATAACCCAGGCACCTTTCATATTAAAGAGCAGTGCATCTTTATTGTCAATGTTGGTATATCCAAATCCAAAAGATCCATAAAACCCATGATCTATAGCGCCATCATTCTTTTCTGTGAAAATGGTAGCATATTCATTTTGGTTGTTTTGAGCTATCGCAGAAGAAATTACCAATGCGAATGCGAATAGCGTAGTAAGTATTGATTTTGTAGTAAGCATAATCATAGATTTATTTGTGATTTAATTTAATAACGGATATTTATGGGTATAGTTTATTTTGTTTCAACTCTTATATTTCCTGATATCATTTTTGCTTTCACATGGATTAAATTTGAGTTCGAGTCTCCCAAAGTCCCGGTGGTTTTTACTAATTTTTCCTTTTCGTTTTCTTTTATGGTTTTTTTACCTGATAGTTCGCTGGGGAAATAAAGTCCTGCTCTTTCATTATATATGAGTTCAAATTCCATCGTTCTTTGTTGAGGTTTTATGAAATGAATATTAGTATTTTCTACATCGAAGTATAGATTCGTAACCTGGCTGCTTAAATTTTTCACATCAATATCTCCGTATTTTGCATTTATATCAATAAAATCAACAAGGTTTTTTATTTCCAGATATGAATAAGTGTTTACTGCATTCAAAATATTTATATCATCAATTAGGTACTTATCTCTATGAGATTTCAATTCTAATTTATTAACAGATTCTATTTGAACTCTCGATGATCGACTTTGAATCATAATTATATCTGCTTTTAATAATTTAAGCTCAGAGTGATATCCAAGTATTATTTCACCGCTGTCAAACTGTTTGATATTTGCATAGGCAAATTCAAGATTGAGTTTTGTTTTTCCTTTGAATGCATATGCTTTTAGATCCCCATTTGATAGTGTAATCGAAGCCTGACCAATATGTTCGTCCAAATAAATATCTCCATATTTATTTTCGATATGAATTGTCATCCACTTAGGAAGGTAGATTTCATAGTTGATTTGAATCTTATTGTCACTGGAAAATACATTACTTGTTTTGTCTTTTACGCCAGTCCAAAAAGACCCATCTCCTATAAAAGAAGTTTTGGATTCTAAGAATTTTTTTGACGATACAAAATCAACGTCAATGTCTTTCATTATGCTTATAGCTTTTTCTTCTTTTTTGTCTCTAACTTCAATAGATACTTCGAATTTCACTGAATCTTTTTCCCATGGGATAAGTTGAATATTGCCATATTTGTTTTTCACTTTCAGTTCTGTGTCATTACTTATGGCAAATGATTTACTAATTGTCTGATTTTTATGGTATGCCTGACCAAAAGAGGTGACCTCAATAAGTAGCAATACAAAAAGTAGCAGATATTTATATAGCATGGTTTTTATCATAAATGTCAGTTTCTTGTTTTAATTGTCGCAGCATATCTTCCAATATTTCAAGTTTCAACATATAATTTTGAATCATAGCTTCAATCACATCCTGATTATCAGCATTATCACTGAGGTCAACCTTTAATCGTAACAATATTGCATCGAGGTCAGATAGGTCTTGGATTACATCTTTTTGAAGTACTTTATCATCAGTCAAGCTAAATAGCTCGTTTTTCTTAAATTTAATTTGGGAATCATAATATAGTTCAGCCTCCAGTAATTCTTTGTATAAAGGCTCTTTTTCTATTTGTGAGGTGAGAGCAGAATCTAATTTGCTTGAATTGATTGCAGCACGATAAACATGAAAGTAATAAGATGTTATAAATATGCCTGCAAATACTGCAGCTCTTGATATCACAAATTTCCAATTAAATCTGTAGATCTTATTTTTTGGTTCGCGTTTTATAATTTTGTCCCAAACATCAGGTGTCTTTTCATTTGATCTAAAACCCGCCTTATTTTCAAGGATAAATTGCTCAAGCTTATCAGTTTTCATATATCCTATCCTTTAGTATTTCCTTAATTCTTATTCGTGCCTTCATGTATTGCGATTTGGAATTTGATTCACTAACACCCAATATTTCGGCAATTTCTTTATGATCGTAGCCCTCCAATAAATACAACTGAAATACCATTCTGCTACCATCGGGTAATATGTCCATTGCCTTTTTCACCATCTCTATATTTAGTTTTGGTAGCTTCTCATTTTCTTCGATATATTTATTTTCATAGCTTCCGATATCATCAGAAAATAGCAGATTTGTCTTTTTTCTTTTGAGCTCATTGATACATTTATTTACCACAATCCTTTTAAGCCATGTTCCAAATGTTGATTCGAAGCGAAATCGATCTAATTTTAAAAATGCTTCACTAAATGACTCCTGAAGCATATCTTCTGCTTCTTCATAATTTCGCATTATATTTCGGCATGTATAAAACATTGCATCAGCATACAGTTTGTACAGTTTATATTGGGCTTTCACGCTGCCTTTCATGCTTTGCTCAACAAGCCTCCGGTGTATGTCAAATTGTTTGTGGCCCAACTAATTAATGTTTCCTGATATTATAGTCAATATAAATATGTGAAGGTTGCAAAAAAATAATAAATAGTAAAAAATAATTAACTAATAGCTAATCATTTACTTAAATGATACCCATTATATGGCAATTTGTGTTTACAAACAGTGACGTGAATTGGACTTAGTAAAAGGCCCGGGTAGAATTTTAATTATTGAGGAGAAGTGTGATCCTGACTATATTAATTAGGATGGGTTAAAATGATAATTCAATAAAATTCCTGGTGATAGAAAATTGGTAATATTAATGTGATCAATTGTTATTGATTTTTGGCTACTTTATAAGTACTCTTATTTTCTATTTTAAAGACAATCGCCATTTCATTTACAATTTTTGTTGGCAATGAAATTTTTAAACCATTATTAGTTATTTCCCAATCCAATTCATTGTTATAGCCAAGTAATGAAACTTTGTGAATATTAATTTCGCCCTCTATTGCATTTTTAGCAAATGACTTTAAGAGTACAGTTTCTCCATCTGGCCAGCCAAAAAATGTAGCATAAATTGTATTCTTATTGCTGGTATAGCGTATATCTTTGTTGGAGTAAACCAATTTTGAAAATGCATTGTGATTTTTGAAGTGACCTTCTGGTTCTTTGGTAGGTCCCTCCCCAAAGGTGATCCATGGTCTGGTCTTATAAATTGCCTCTCCATTTATTTTGAGCCATTCTCCAATTTCATGCAAGACATTTCTTTGATCGTCAGGAATAGTTCCATTTGCCATCGGCGAAATATTTAACAACAAGACACCATTTTTACTAACAATATCCACCAATACATGAATGAGGTCTTTAGTTGGCTTAATTCTTAATTTATCTGTATAACACCAGCTCCCATAACTAATTGTTTCATCAGTCATCCAAGATTGTTCACCCAATTGATTCATACGAGATTTTTCAAGATCATTCACGCTGAAATCTAAAGGGAGGTCATCCTGTTTTCTTACAATCACTACTTCTTTATTTAGCTTACCAGCTTCATTTAAATAATAGGAGGCAAACTCGCGTCGATTTTGTTCTGGTATTTGATCGAGCCATGAATCAAACCATATAATGTCGGGCTGATAATTGTCTATCACTTCCTTCAGTTTTCCCATCCATACTTCTTCCATCCATTGCTCTTCAGGAATATTTCCATACATATACTTCAATTTTGTGTTATTTGAAGTTGGCGGCATTCCATCAATAAATGGATAGTGACTATTGCTAAATGCCCTACCTCCCTTTTTGTTTGGTATAGAATCGTGTCGCTGCAAATTTCGGGCATGGTGAAAGGTGGTAATAAATTTCATGTCTCGCCCATGAATTGCTTTTTCAAGTTCTCCAAGAATATCCCGTTTTGGGCCAGTTTCCAAAGTATTCCAAGGCGTTATTTTACTTGCCCACATTGAGTATCCATCATGATGCTCAGCAACCAGCCCTGCAAATTTGGCGCCGGCCTTTTTGAATAGTTCTGCCCATTCTTCGGCATTAAAGTTTTCTGCCTTAAACATAGGTACGAAATCATGATAACCAAAATCAGAAGGATGGCCATATTTTTTAAGGTGATGCTGATATACTTTATCATTCTCGAAGTGCATTTTTCGAGGATACCATTCGGTTGCAAAAGCAGGCACAGAATATACTCCCCAATGGAAATAAATACCCAGTTTGGCATCCTGGAACCAGTCGGGTTGCCGATTGTGTTTTGATAAAGAAGTGTAGTCCGGAGTGTATAATGGTTTTGATTCTTTTTCTTTTTTATCAGCTGCACATCCGATAACAAATAATATTATAATGACACTTAAAGCAAATAATAAATTCTTCATAATCAATGTGTTTGCTGCTTTGAAAGCTACGATTATTGACCAATAAAACTAATAGTAAAATTAGTTGAATATTATTGGTGAATCCAGTCAAACGTTTGCGCAAAGGACAGTTTGTCAATTAATACTATTATAAATAATTGAAATGAATTGTAATGGTTTTAGGGAGCACTTTTAATGAAGCCAATTATATATATCCTTCAAATGATATTTTAATTTTCTGGAGCTCCTTGATCTACCCAATCGGCGATTTGAGAAATTTCATCATCACTAATCGACCCTCCTTTTGGCATGGATTTATTGCCGGTTTTTACTTTAATTCTATCAGCTTTTGATTTTACATCATTGTAAGTAGCCCAGCTTGGAATATTGCCATTGCTACCATGACATCAGGAAATTTGACAATTTGCATCTATTATTGGACGGATTTGATTGGTATAAAAAATTTCTTGAACTTCTTTAATAGTAGTCTTCTCTGTATCCGTACAGTTGTTTTCATCTTTCAATGTTATGGTATAACCACCAGCACCAAGACCAGAAAAGGTCCCACTGTTTTGAAAGTTTGTTCCATCCAGGCTATACACGTATGGTGATTGACCTGCACTTGCCGTAACAGTTATCATCCCGCTGGACTGCCCTACTAGTGTGGCAACAACACTATTCACTAATAAAGTCGGACCATTTTTACAAGGATCTATTTCTTCACTAGAATCATTACATGATTGTAAAATGAATAATGACACGATTGTTAAAATGATTGGTTTTATTATTTTTTGGTTCATGATTATTGAGATTTAATTCACAATTAAACTTAGATTAATTAGTGAGCTTTTTATTTAATATTTAAAGCTCTATTGAAATATAGCCTTAAAGATTCCATGGCAATATTTTAATTATTCTGTTACCAATATATTTTAAAGTATTGCAAGAAATTACCTGCCAACTTTAAATCTATATATGAAGTATGTACCAATCGTGTAGAGATCGACATTTCCCCATCCGATTCCTGTTGTTGGTATTTTTATAAATGGTTCTACTTGTAGTGAGCTTTTTTTGGTCAATATATATTGATAGCCTAGTGATAGATTTATTATTCCAAATGGATATACAGTCATCTTATCCGTACTCCATTGGTTTGGTAAATCATCAGGATATTCATCGCTGTAAGTAAAATTGTAATCTTCTTTTAATACAAAGTATGTTGAGGTTCCGCCAGAAATAAATAGTTTGTGTCGATATTTTGAAATTATATTATATCGGATATTTAGTGGAATATCAACCATTGTACATTCTCCATATGCCTCCTCTGCTATTAATCCATTTTTCCAATATTTACTAGGAGGGTGGTAATCTTTACCTAATGCAATATATTTGTTGTTTACCATTACCACTCCGGTATTAATACCAAAGCGATTAGAAATAGAGAATTCTGTGAAGATTTTCCACCTCACTCCTGGTGATATCATATCCCCTAACCCAACTGTACTAAAATCAGGGCTGTACCCTGCACCAAAAGATAAAAAGGGTTTAAATTTTTTACTGGATTCGATTTCAGAAGATGAGTTGATAATAAAATTATTTGGAATATTTCCTGGGTTCAAAATTGATTTTGGAGAAATTGCGGTAAGAAAATGGAGCTCAGAATTTAAGATTTGCCCTTCTTTTCCAGCTCCATTTTCTAAAACAGCATAACCTGATTCTTCAATATTTTTTGTAATAAGTCGTGTGTTTGCTAAAGCAAGGTGTTGGCCGTCAGTTTTTTGTTTTTTTGTTAATTTTCGGCTTTTCTGATTTTCTATGTTATGCTCATTTTTATTAAACAATTGAATTCCGGATTTACTTTTTACATTACTTTGACCCTTTTCATTTTCTAAGGAGGAAATATGCTCTGAATTTTGATTTGATTTTTGAATGTTTAAATCATAATCATTTTCAATTAACTCACCACTATTACTTTGAAAAGGCATTGAAGAATTAATGCCTATTTCAATATTATTTTTGCTTGGACTATTTGATTGAGTAATTGCCAGCCAAGAAACAGGGATAAGTAACAATAGGAGAATGATGTACCAAAAATTCTTGAACATCTTCCAGAAAGAAAAAGCCACAGGCATCTTTTTATCAAGCTGCGCCTCTAGATTGAGCCAGTCCTCTTCCCTGAACTCAAGATCATGATTTTGAGATATTTTCTTAAAAAAGTTTTCCAAATTATCTTCGCCTGATTTTTTCATAATCTTCGTTGAAATAATCCTTCAATATCATTTGCATATGCTTCTTTGCTTTAGATAAATTTGATTTAGAAGTTCCTACTGAAATTCCAAGCATTTTTGCAACCTCTTCGTGCTTATAGCCTTCAATCACATACAAGTTAAATACAGTTCTATATCCAGGTGAGAGCTTTCTTATCAAATCGACTATTTCGTTGTATGAAATAGTCGATAAAATATCTTCCTGATCAAAGTGTCCTTGTACATCATCTAATCCTACATTGTGAACATGCTTGTTTTTATTATAATTATTGATGCATGTATTAATTAAAATTCTACGAAACCATGGTTTAAATGGCATCGTCAGATCAAATTTGTTGAGATTTGTGAAAATTTTCATAAATGCCACATTTAATAATTCTACTGCTTCATCTCTTTCATTGGAATATCGCAAGCAAATACTCATGCCGTAGCTATAAAAGTGCTGGTAGAGACTTCTCTGGCTTTTTCTGTCATTTTTCAGACATCCTATTATAAGGTTATGTAGAATGTTTTGTTGATTCTCGCCCAACATCTATAAGTTTATAGTCGTTACATTATAGTCGTACAAAAGGTTGCCTCTAAAAAAAATGCAAATAAGTTTAAAGCCATATCCATCAATCTATCTTTAAGATATTTCCATTTTCAGCATCAATATACACGGTTGTAGAACCGTTAGTTTTATTAAATTCAAAGTTATAAACCCAGTTGTCAGTAAATTTTTCTTCTTTTCTTATTTGCCATTTAACCAAGGCTTCGATTTTTACAGCTCCCATTGCTACAGTTTTTGCTACACTAAAATTAATAAGATTATTACCAGGGTTAAGGTCATAGTCAAATGGACCTTCTTGTCCATCAATTCTATAAAGAGCTTCATTTCCAACTAACCAATAAAACTTTACTTTTGAACCTTCAGAGTTTTGAATTTTTACTTCCCAAGTTTTGTTACCGTCTTCTTCATCTGATTTTTTCTCAATTATATTGCCGTCAAATAACTCCAACGACTTTATTATTATTCCCTCCGGTACATTTATATTTAGATTATCTGTAGCCTTATCACAGGCATAAAAAAATACTATTGAAAGGGTCAAAGTAATAAAAAGAAAATGTCTCATATTTTTGAATTGGTATAAAAATTATTATTTGTGCATAATAATCCAGTCTTTGGACACAAAGAAATACTCTGTTTTTATAGGCTGTAAAAAGCAATCTTCAATGATAATCCTTAGTATGGATATATTCATAGATTTAATTTTTCAATACATTTTTTTAGTGAGAGCTTTTATCTTTGCCGAATTTTGAGATTATTAAATATATTTCATTAGCGAGATTCACTTTTACTAACTATACAAATTATTATTTGTTATGGTTGCTTTTTATTATTATTATTCTGTAAAAGACCACAATTATGATTACCGACGAAGCAGTAAAAAATAGTTTAGCATTTTTGGAGCATGAACTTGTTGAAAGTATTTTATCAGAGTCAATCTCTGACACATTTCCTAAAAATACTGTTCTTATTCGTGAAGGACAGTATTTGAAACATTTACCAGTAATAATTGATGGAGTAGTAAAAGTATATAGTCAATTTGATGGAAAAGAATTGCTTTTGTATTACATCAAACCCAAACAAAGTTGTATTGTTTCTTTTACAGCAGCCATATATAATAAACCAAGCAAAATTTACGCCGTCACAGACGCAGAATCAAAAATAGCCTTATTGCCGACTAAAAAAGTTGAAGAATGGACATATAGATTTCCACGTTTTAATCAATTATTCTTTGATTTGTACCATCAGCGATATCTTGATTTATTAGATACAATAAATCAATTGGTGTTCACAACTCTGGACCAACGCATAATGAAATATCTAGATGAAAAATCTAAATTGACTAATACTGACATAATTTCTGTTCCTCACCGTCTAATCGCAAGCGATCTTGGAACTGCCAGGGAAGTAGTAAGCAGGGTGATAAAGAAATTAGAAAAAGATCAGAAAGTAGTTCAAACTTCAGAAGGAATAAAAATATTATAGTGGAGTGACCGATGTCACCATTACAAGCTTCAAATGTATAATATATTTGCTTAATATTAATTTTGTAATCTATAACTAAAATGATAAAGTCATGAAAAATATGGGAAGTATCGATCGTATTTTAAGAGTTGTTGCTGCTTTGGTAGTTGGAATTTTATATTTTACTAATGTAATTAGTGGGACATTAGCTATAGTATTGCTTGTATTTTCGGCAGTGTTTTTAATTACAAGTTTGGTAAGTACATGTCCAATTTATTTGCCTTTTGGAATAAAAACATGTAAAACTAAAAGTGTAGAATAATAAAATAGTTCAATTTATCTTTGTCGGTAAATTGAACTATATTAATGTTACAATCCTTCTAAAATAATCAAAATATATTGATAGTGTCTTTTTGGTTTCAATTTGGAAAAAATCTATTTCAGATAAAATATTTGAATTTTGATACTTTTTTTAGTGAATTAAAACAGTTAGGCAATCAATTTTAGGTTAATATTTAGAATTGTATTATTTTTTATTTTTCTGATTCCTTTCATTTTTATTTCATACATTAAACAAAAATAAATTTATCACGTTATAAATGTAACCATAAATAAATTAATTTATATTTGTGTTTATTATAATGTGTAACGAAAGAAAAATATAAAATATACATATTAAGTTTAGTTTTAGCCGAGAAACTTAATCCAAAATTGGATTAAGTT
>CAYREN010000068.1:0-16764 GCA_964423255.1 uncultured Roseivirgaceae bacterium
TTAATTAAAAATTCAAGATAGATTTGTGTATATTTTTTTTGTAATGAAGTTGATAAATATAAAACCTGCACATACTATCGTAGATGGAGAATTAATAATCAAATTTTATTGTGTGGATTAAATTGAATTGTAGTTACTGGCCAATTCAATCTATATTTTTATATTTTTGTTGGGGACTATTAATTGCACATAATTCGTTATTTTGAGTATTAATTTAGCCATATAAAATTAAATTTTTGTTCATCAATTTATGAAGAAATATATCTTATTATTTTTCATCACTTTTTACTTAAGTTCTCAAATATTTGTCGTATCAGCACCTGTATTGGATTCTTTGGGGACGGTAGTCGAAAAAGGCAAAAAATATATTCTACATGAAGTTGAAGCTGGTCAGACTTTATTTGCACTTTCTAGAATATACAGTGTTGATGTGCAATCAATAAAAGATGCAAATATTAATAATGTAACAAGCTTAAAGGTGGGTCAAAAGATATTAGTGCCTATTGTCAAAACTGTTTCAAAGTTTGAAGGCAACGGTACTATCCATGTTGTGAAGTCTTCTGAGACATTATTTTCTATTTCCAGGCAATATCATGTAAAATTGGATAATCTGAAAAAGTGGAATAATCTTACTGAAAACAGTATATCAATAGGTCAGGAATTAGTGATTAAAGAAAGCAGTCCTGATAAAAAATCTAAAAATCTGAAAGGGCAAAAAATACATATTGTAGAGCAGTCTCAAACGTTGTATTCCATTTCTAAAATTCATGAAGTTACTGCTGCACAATTACGCCAATGGAATGATCTAGATTCTGATGTTCTTGATATTGGCCAGACATTGATTGTTTCATCTGCTGATGAAAATATAATATCCGTATCTAATTCGTCAATGTTGCCGGCAGGTGATGGAAAAAACAAAAAAGCAATTGATGATTCTAAAACAAAGAATCAAGCAAAACAAACTTTAGTCATTGGTACTACATCTGCTTTAGTAGACGTAAATAATGAATCAGATAAGGATATAATTGAAGCCCCTTCTGAAAAAATTACTCAGAAAGGCCTGGCTGAAGTTATAGAGCAAGCCTCTGACACAAAAAAGTACCTGGCTTTGCATCGTAATGCTCCAGTTGGGACAATTATGCAAGTACGAAATGAGATGAATAACCAAAGTGTTTTTGTGAGAATTGTAGGTTCTATTTCTCCAACTGGAGACAATTCAAAAGTAATTCTGAAAATTTCAAAAAAAGCCTACGACCGACTTGGAGCAGTTGATAGCAGGTTTCCAGTAGAAATATCATATATACCTTAGCAAGCCAAAAGATTGAATAGGCAACAATTATTCGAATTGCTCGAGTTTAACCATGAGAAATACAATAATAGTTCCTTTATTGAATTGGATCCTATCTCCATTCCCCATAAATTTTCTAAGATGCAAGACATTGAAATATCCGGTTTTTTCGCCGCAATTTTCGCTTGGGGTCAGCGAAAGACAATAATAAATAAGGGTTTGGAATTAATGGATTTATTTGATTATTCACCTTATGATTTTATTGTTAATCATAATGAAAATGATCTGAAATCCTTACAACATTTTAAGCATCGTACATTCAACCCAACTGATCTACTTTATTTTATTCATTTTTTCAATGATTATTATTCTAGTAATTTGTCTTTAGAAGAATTATTTATCCCTCAAGATAGAGATGCCTTGAATATAGAGTCAGGCATTAATAATTTTTATAATCGGTTTACTTCAAGTGAATATTTTCCCTTAAGAACAAGAAAGCATATTGGAAGTCCATTGACAAAATCTGCTAGTAAGCGTATAAATATGTTTTTGAGATGGATGGTAAGAAAAGACAATAAAGGAGTTGATTTTGGACTCTGGAAAAAAATCAACCCTAACCTACTGATTTGCCCATGTGATATTCATGTTGAAAAAATAGCAAGAAAAATGCAGTTAATTTCGAGGAAACAAATCGACTGGCGGATGGCAGTGGAGTTAACCGAAAGTTTAAAGCAATTTGATCCAAACGATCCTGTAAAATATGATTTTGCGTTATTTGGGATGGGAATTAATGGAGATTATTAATTGTTCCATTCAGAAGGATTTTCTCTCCATTTTTTCAGATTTTCTATTTGTTCTTTTGTTACATAATTAAGTTTCAAGGCTTCATCAATTAAATCATTGTAATTGCTCAAGGATATTAATTTTACTTGACTTTTATTGAAATTTTGTTCTGCCAATGAAAATCCATATGTAAATATTGATACCATTCCTAGCACGTCAATATTATTTTTTCTCAAAGCATCAACAGCTTTAAGTGAGCTACCTCCTGTAGAAACAAGGTCTTCGATCACGACTACTTTTTGACCTGGCGTTATCTTTCCTTCAATCATGTTTTCCATTCCATGACCTTTTGGCTTGGATCGCACATAGATAAATGGGAGATTTAAAGCATCCGCTACAAGTGCTCCTTGTGGAATCCCTGCTGTAGCGACACCAACTACTGCTTCAAGGTTCTGGAAAGAATTTTTAATTGCTTCAACCAATTTATCTTTAATAAAGGACCTGGTTGCTGGATATGATAATGATAGCCTGTTATCACAATAGATTGGGGAATTCCATCCAGATGCCCAGATAAATGGAGATTCAACATTTAATTTTATTGCATCGATGTCTAACAACATCTTTGCAATTTTTTTTGCAGTTTCACTCATATGAATATTTTGATTTTTGAACAAAATTAAAAAATTATGTTTGCCATATTCTATAATATTAATTTCATCAACTGTATAAATAAGATATTTAGATTCAATTCAAATCGTTTATTATCCAGCCAATTTTTATTTATGTTGCAAGATATTATTTATAAGAATATCATTATGGAACTAAATTATAAAAAACACTAAAAGTTGTAGTTAAATACTTATAATATGAAAATTTTTATTAAAAATATTCCAGTTATAATTACTTCAAACCAGGATTTTGTTAAAACCTCAATTTATGATAATATATTTAAAGGATCGGATTCAAAATTAAATTTTGAAAACCTTACAGGAGAGGTACTTATTAAAAATGCTACCGTTGAGTTAATCGATCAATTCCTTGTTTTTCTCAAGCAAAATAATCTTAAAAAGTTAGAAGAGATTACTTTTTCAGTTAAAGATTATAAGGCTATTATAGATGAAATAAAGAAAGATTATACTATCATTAAGGCAGCTGGGGGATTAGTGCTAAATGAAGGTGAAGTATTAATGATTTACAGATTAAAAAAATGGGATTTACCAAAAGGGAAATTAGACAAAGGAGAAAAACCAAAAAAGGCTGCTGTACGGGAGGTGGAGGAAGAGTGCAATGTAAAGGTGAAACTGGGAAAAAAGATTTGTCATACATGGCATACCTACAAGCAAAATGGTAGGAGAATCCTCAAAAAAACCTACTGGTATAGGATGTATTGTATTGACGACACAAATATGCAACCGCAATTGGAAGAAAATATTGAGGAAACGAAATGGATGAATGAAGCCGAGCTAAAGGAGGCTTTGTACAATACTTATCCAGCAATTAGAGATGTTTTTAGGCACTATTATTTAATGGATTAGCTAAGAGAATATGGAATATATTTACTGACATCGCCGCCATAGGTATGCACTTCCCTAATTATTGTAGAACTGATAAATGCAAATGACGGGGAAGTGATTAGAAATACAGTTTCAAGACCATTGTAAAGGTCTTTATTTACCGTGGCAATACTATTTTCATATTCAAAATCTGTAGTATTGCGTAATCCTCTTAACAGGTAGTTGGCCCCTTGATTAAGTGCAAATGTTGCAGTGAGTTCTGTGTATTTGTCTACCTTTATATTTGCATAACCTGAGAAGCATTCCGTTATTTTTCCCAACATATCGTCAATCTCAAAATGCCGTTTCTTTTGTGAATTATATCCAATGGCGATAATGATTTCATCAAATATATTTAGTCCTCGAAGTACAATATCTTCATGCCCTTTGGTAAAAGGATCAAAAGAACCTGGAAATAGTGCAATTTTTTTCATACAGGTTTAAAGTCTAATATTATCTACTGAAAATAGGTCAAAATATTGATGATCCAATATTTCATCAAATACATATCCGAAATTGAGGTTATTAGGTCTACTGCCTAGTATCAGTTTAGGCATGCTTTTTTTTAACTCATTGAAATGTGGAGTATTTGTCCCTAAATATCCATAGAGTATAATCAGATCTTGTATTAAGTTAATTTGAAGTTCATTGGCTACCATTTTGATGTATTTAGTATAGTCGCCAAATTTTTTAATTGTGTATTGATTGTAAAAAATCAACTTTTTGTTTTTAACAATTACTATGTGTAAACCAAACCTGTCTATATAAAGTAATATGTCTTGGTGTCCAAAACTATTTAGTTTAATTGCTCCATTTATCAAAGAACTACTCTGATGAATAAATTTAACCTTTTTACCAGGATATACGTCTGAGGCCAGATTGACAATTGAATTTGAGACAGAAAATACATTAACCAAATCCAACTGATTATGATAAGTAAGCATTACTTCCTCATCTTTAAGATTATAGGAAGTGTTAATGTTTAAATAATTGAATAATTGATCTTCAACAAAATGAAATTTAGGTATGAAGGAATATACTTTGTTTTTTATTATCAGCGTTATTGATTTCCAAAAATTGGCTAAAAGCAAATGATGATCATCAAAGATAAACTTGGTTACAGAAAATTTATCAGAGCCCTTCAATTTAGGATCTATCACATAGTCTTCCAATAAAACACATTGATTCACTTCCTCATCCGTAATTAAAATTTGGAAGTCATGAATTCCTATATACAACGATAGGCTGTAAAATTCCAGCCTATCAATTTCAAATTTTGGATCTTTAATTTTTCGAAGAAGTCGAAAAGACTTTTGACCAATGCTACTCAAGATTATTCCCAGTTTCCAGCTATAGATACTTCGGTTCTGGATCCAACTCTTAATGCATTTTCATTTTTGTTCCTTCGCCGCATTGGGTTTATAGGCTTAGTATCGCTAGCCTCAAAGACATCAACTACAACATTCCCTTTTGTTACTTTGCCTGCAAATAAGTCAAATTTGGCTTTGTTAGATCCTGGTAAAAAAGGTAGGTTAGAAATGTTTGATAATCTCTTATAAGATAAAAAGGCTAAAGCATTTTTGGCTTCAACTTGCTGTCCTTCTCTTACAGGTACTTTATCAACTGTTGCGTTATAGGGTGCTATAAGCTTAACAGTTTTACCCTTGTTGCTTAATATCGTGGCTACTTGGTCACCTCTTTTTATGGTAGAACCTACGCTAATATTTAACTCTTGCACAGTGCCTGGTGCCAGACAAAATATTGCCTCCCTAACTATAAAAACAGAGTCTTTTACGGAGACTTGTCCAATTGTGTCAATGATAAGAGTTACTTCTTCAGCACCATATGCCAACATTTTTATCTCCTTTCTTTGTTGGGTAATATATATGCTTCCAGTATCAATAAAGCTAACAAGTGTATCAAAATCACCAGTATATTTTCTATTGGTAGACAAGTATGCTACTTCAGCATCACGAATCATTTTTAATTTATTGATAACTGTTTGCTCTTGTCTTTCTATTAGTTTATCATCATCAACTTTTGATTTGATATTTTTAACCAATACTACTGCCAATACTATAGCAACGACGAAGAAAAATATGGAAAGTACTTTTGTTATACCCATTGTGGTAATCTGTTTTTTGTGCAATTATAATTATTTTATGTCTTAATTTACAATTTAAGCAAAGCTATTTCATTTAGAAAATCTATTTTTTCAGCACACAAACTATTAATATTCAGCAATTAATAGTTTCCCTAATCCAATAAACATATATCCGATATTAAGTCACAATTTATACATAAAGTTGAATATTCTAAAAAAAAACTTTGAATACCTTTCAAATAATTATTTGTATATATTGATTCTTTATTAATTTGAGAAATATAAATCTCAATTATCTAACCAACATTGACAGCTGGTAATAACCAATTGATATGTAAATAACTTAATTTGATTACTTTTCCCATATAATATATTCATCCATTTTTTCTATTGAATCTATAGCATCAATATTATGAAATATTTGGTGCAAGCTGTTTTCTGCTATTTTTTTAATTTCTTCGATTGATACAAACCTGGCATCTATAATAATTTGCTTGTCTACGATCAGTTCTGGATCAGTCCCAACTTTTAAGTTTCCACCTATTCGTTTTACGTTGAAAAACAATTCAATTGCATGTAAAGGAGGGTTAAGATATTCATGGACAAAAAGAAAATTTTCTATTTCAATAATAATTCCTGTTTCTTCAAAAAATTCTCTTTTCAGATTCGCTGAAGAAGATTGTCCAAATTCCAAACCTCCTCCTGGTGGACTCCAGAATTCATTTTGTTCATTTAAACTATTATGGTTTACCAATAAAACTTTTTCTTTTTCAATACATAATCCACACACTCTAACCCGAACTTTATTTCCGAATTGTTCAATTACCCTATTTTCTATATGACTCATCAAATTGTAATTATAATAATCAATCGGACTTATTAAAAGTAACAAGTAAAGATTAGAATTGAATTACTTAAGCTAATTTTGCGTTCTCTTTTTTTAAAATTTATTAACTTATTTCTTTTGCCAAGGATTTCCAGCATCTTAAATTCAAGATTTCCATACGAACCAACAATTGGACAAAGAGACCTTTTTTTAGCATTTGATGATATTATTGGCAAATCAGGAAATCAAAAAGATACGCTTATTATTAAAGGGTATGCAGGAAGTGGAAAAACTACTGTGATTAGCACATTGGTAAATGTCCTGCCATTGTTCAATTTTCGGTACGCCTTATTAGCACCCACCGGAAGAGCGGCAAAGGTAATTTCTGCTTATTCCGGTAAAAGGGCTTTCACAATCCATAAAATAATTTATAAACAAGTAGCAGACCCAAAGACAGGAGAATTACGATTTGTAAAACAGAGAAATTACTATAAAAAGACAGTATTTTTTGTGGATGAAGCTTCCATGATTTCTAATGATACTGGTTTTTTGAATTCTGGGCTTTTGCAAGATCTAATATCATATGTTTTTGAAGACCACTCTAATAAGTTAATTTTTGTTGGAGATGATGCACAATTACCTCCAGTAATGAGTAATCAAAGTCCGGCACTTCAGTTATCATATCTTAAGGAACATTTTGGTCTTGATGCAATGCAATTGGAGTTGAAAGAGGTTGTGAGACAAGAAAAGGAATCGGGTATACTTTTAAATGCTACCAAATTACGTAATGTCATTTTTAATGCAGATCCTAAGATATCTTTTGACACCAAGCGATTTAGTGATATTTATAGAATGACCAACGAAAAACTTGAGGAGGGAGTTAGATATGCTTTTGATAAATTTGGCATGGAAGAAACAGCAATTATTTGCAGATCAAATTGGCAAGCTGTTCGCTACAACGAATATATAAGGCGAAATCTCTTATTTAAAGAAGATGAGATTGAGGCTGGAGATATCATCATGATTGTTAAGAATAATTATTTTATTCTGGAACCTGATTCGGAAGCGGGATTTATTGCCAATGGTGAATTTGCAGAGGTCCGAAAAATAATCTCCTTTGAAGAAGAATATGGATTTAGATTTGCCGATATCGAAATTCAACTCATTGATTATCCAAAAATGGCACCTTTTCAGACAAAGGTTTTTCTGGATACCTTACACAGTAATACCCCATCATTGAGTTTGGAGGATAATAATAGACTGTATCATCAGATTAAGGAATTAAATAAAGGAATAAAAAGTAAAAAGAAATTTAAAGAAGCTATACAAAATGATGAGCACCTGAATGCCCTTCAGATAAAATTTGCATATGCACTGACATGCCATAAATCACAAGGAGGACAATGGAAGGTTGTGTTTATTGACCCAGGCAATGTACAAGAAATAGAAATGAGCAGAGAAAATACGCGATGGCTTTATACCGCTTTGACAAGAGCCGAAAAGGAAGTTTTTTTAATTAATTTTGACAACAAATACTTTAGTTAAAAATAGTCGTTTAGTATTTAATTTATAATTAGTCAGTAAAAATAAGCATGCAAAAATCTTATCTCTTAGTTATTTTATTGTCACTATTTTTAGTTAATCCTTTGGTTTTGAAAGGGCAGGGAAAAGTACAGGCAGACTCTATTATTTTTGCCCAAATGGAATTTGTCGAATCGGAATATAACTTTGGAGATCTTTATCAAGGTGAAAAAGCTGAGCATACATTTACTTTCAAAAACATTGGTAAATCTCCATTAATAATAAATAATGTTTTGACAACATGTGGATGCACAGTTCCAAAATGGCCCAACAATCCAATCCTTCCTGGGAAAAAAGGGGAGATTATTGTGGCTTTTGATTCTTCCTCCAAGATAGGACGTCAAAATAAAGTGATTACCATTCGTTCTAATGCCAAATCTGGTGATTATCGTCTTCGGATTTCTATTATGGTTTTGCCTCAAAAAAAAGAATAACGATTATTGGCTTTTCCTCAATACTTCAAATTGATACTATTCACATTGATTTTATTATTCCAAACATTAATAATATCCAGCCGACAATCATAATCAATCCACCGATTGGTGTTATCATGCCAAATTTGGTGATTCCCGTTATACATAAAATATAAAGAGAGCCTGAAAAAATAATTGTACCTATAATAAATGAATAACCGGCATAATTAAATAGTTGATGCTTTAAATGGAACATGATAATACCAACAAGTATTAATGCAAACGCATGATAAAACTGATATTTAACAGCAGTTTCAAAAGTATCAATTCTGCCAGAAGCCTGTAATATTGCTTTTAGTGCATGAGCGCCAAAGGCACCAATTATCACCGAAAATGCTCCCATTAGTGTGCCCGCTATTAAAAATACCTTTTGCATTTTTTTGATTATTTAGAATAATTTCTGGCACCAAATATTTTGCTGCCAACCCTGATCATTGTACTACCTTCATCAATGGCCAATCGATAATCATTGCTCATCCCCATCGAAATTTCTTTCATTTCAACATTTGAAGTAGAATATTTACTTTTTATCTCATCAAAAAATTTTTTTAACTTTTTGAATTCCTTTTGGATTTGGACTTTACTATCAGTATTGGTGGCCATACCCATTAGTCCAACAATCTTAATGTTTTGAAATAATCCAAATTCCCCAAAGGAAAGCAATTCTTTAATGTCTGACTCACTAAAGCCAAATTTGTGTTCTTCTTCCGCAATATGAATTTGCAATAAACAATTAATGATTCGGTTGTTTTTTAATCCTTGTTTATTAATTTCCTTTAATAGTTTCAAGCTATCCACAGCATGGATCATGTAAATAAATGGGGCTATATACTTTACCTTATTAGTTTGCAAATGCCCTATCATATGCCATCGGATACCCTCCGGAAGGTTGCTGGGTTTTTCACGTAATTCTTGTACTTTGTTCTCTCCAAAATCAAGTTGTCCTGCTTCGTAAGCTTCTTTGATTAACTCAATCGGTTTGGTTTTACTTACTGCGATCAATTTGCAATTCGTCAAATTGAGCAATTCGTCAAATTCTTTGATATTATCTCTGACACTCATATCATCTATTGTCTATGGTATTAAAAGTTAAAGCAAAGTAAAAGGCTTTATGTCAAATTTTAATGCAAAAAGTAAATATTGTCTAATATTTCTTTGCCAATGAAATTTTTACTTGGACTGAAGCTATTTTATCAATTATTCAAAAACTAATTTTTGTAATTTCACCGAAAAATTAAACTAATAATCAATGAAAGCGAAAAGTAAAAAATTTCTATATAATTATTTGAATTGTGAATCTCCTACAGGATTTGAAGTAGAAGGGCAGAAAATTTGGTTGAATTATATTAAACAATTTTCCGATGATTACATCATTGATACTTATGGTTCTGCTGCGGCAATCATAAATCCCAAAGCGAAGTATAAGGTAGTAATTGAAGCCCATTGTGATGAAATTTCATGGTTTGTCAATTATATTTCAAAAGAAGGTTACATCCATGTGATCAGAAATGGTGGCTCTGACTATGTAATTGCACCATCTAAAAGGGCAAATATTCATGGGGATAAGGGTATGATCTCTGCTGTTTTTGGGTGGCCTGCAATTCATGTGCGAGACAAGCGAGAAGAAGGCGGCAAAATGAATGTGGAAACTGTAGTTCTGGATTGCGGTGCAAGTTCTGATGATGAAGTCATAGAATTGGGTGTTCAGGTTGGATCGGTTGTCACTTTCGATGATCAACTTATGGAATTAAATAAAAAATATCTTGTTGGTCGTGCGCTAGATAATAGGATCGGAGGATTTATGATAGCCGAAGTAGCCAGAATGATAAAAGAAAATAATGTAAAATTACCCTTTGGACTTTATGTAACAAATGCTGTACAGGAGGAAATTGGTTTGCGTGGTGCCGAGATGATGGCTCATCGAATAAAACCAGATTTGGCCATTATCACTGATGTATGCCATGATACCTCAGCTCCGGGATATAATAAAATTAAACAAGGAGACCTACGGGCAGGTAATGGACCTGTACTTTCATTTGCTCCTTCCGTACACAACAATGTCCTAAAAATGTTATTTGATGTTGCTGCTAAAAAGAAGATAGCATACCAGCGCTCTGCATTATCGAGAATATCCGGAACTGATACAGATGCTTTTGCTTACTCCAATGAAGGTGTGGCATCAGCTTTGATTTCTTTGCCATTAAAATATATGCACACCACTGTAGAAACAGCTGCATTGGAAGATATTCAAAATGTGATCAAGTTGATGTACGAATTTTTAATTCAATTAAAGTCTGGTCACGATTTCAGGTACTTAAAATAGGTGCTTTGAGAAAAAAACAGCTACAAGAATTTTAATTCAAATCCTGCTTTTTTCATATCCTTCCAAAAACCAGGATATGATTTGTTGACCACAGAAGGGTGCTGGATTTCGATATCTAATAAGACGGCTAATGGCGCAAAAGCCATGGCCATTCTGTGGTCTTCATAGGTGTTTATGGAGATTTGATCTCTTATTTCTTCAATATAAGATGATGGTACCACAAGCCATTTGTTGCCATCAATTTCGATTAGTTTTGAGCCTATTTTGCTTAATTCATTTTGCAGAGCAGCGATACGATCTGTTTCTTTTATTTTTAAGCTTTCCAACCCAGTAAATTCAGCTTCTATTCCTTGGGCAGCACAAACAACCACTACAGTTTGTGCAAGGTCGGGGCAGTTCCTGAAATCATAGGAGAAATATTTTACACCTTCCTTTTTAGAAAGAAAAAGACCTTCCTTGGTGAACTCTGATTTTACACCCAGTGGTTTCATTATTTCCATGATTTTATTATCTCCCTGTAACGAATCCGATTTTAATCCAGTAAGAAGCACTTCTGATTGCTGAGCCAAGGCCACAAAACTAAACCAATAGCTGGCCCCTGACCAATCAGATTCTACAGAAAATGAAGATCCTTGGTATTTTGATGATTTAATAATTATTTGATTGTCATTTGTAAACTCAGCCACCGCCCCAAATTCTTTCATCAATTCCATAGTCATCAAGATATATGGTTTACTGGCTATTTTCCCTTCCAATTTAATTGTAAGCCCATGTTGAAGGGTTGGGGCAATCATCATTATTGCAGAAATATATTGGCTACTTATATCTCCCCTAATGGAAATTTGACTTGTTCTTTGTTTTTGAAATCCCAGAGTTTCAACTGGTGGAAAACCATCATTGTTAAGATAATTGATGTCAGCCCCAAGTTCGCGAAGTGCATTTACTAATATACTAATCGGTCGTTCGCACATTCTTGGAGTACCGGTCAATATTTTATTTTTATTGGTGAGTGCATAGAATGCAATCAGAAAACGCATAGTCGTTCCTGCATCCAAAACATCCATTTCTTTTTTTTCTGATTTCAATAGTCTTAGCATGGTTTGCGTATCCCTGGCTTCTGAGAGATTATCTAAATTGCCATTTGCAAACGAGTTAATAATCAATGCCCTATTGCTTTCACTTTTAGAAGCTGGCAAATGGATAGTCACCGGTGAGAGTATTGCTTTTTTTTGAATTATTACAGAGGAGTTAGATTTCATAGTAGTATTAAAGCGATACGGTTATTGCACTATATAAATAATATTTATAATTTTACGCATATTTTGTAATATACTTCCAACTAAAGTAGTTATAAGATTGTCAGAATATAAGTAAGCAATTTCATTTTTAACGACCAATATCATGAATAAAATAATTAAGACAGCCTCTATTGTTACTTCTGGTATCATCTTTGGTTCCATGCTTAAAAAGTATGTATATCAAAAAATTTCTAAAAGTGAACTATCAAAGATAAATCCCATAAAAAGCGTTAAAAATATTTTTACCAAAAGAACTTTATCAGAGGACGTGAATAATTATTTTGTATAGGTACCCACTTTTTGATTAAAATACGTTATTGATGCCTCAATATCTTGATGATCAATTTCGATATTGAATGCACAATCACCAATACTATTCAGAAGGGAGCAATTTATTTTATCTCCCTCATTTTTTTTATCCTGACTTGTAAGTGTAATAATCCCATTAATCTCATTTGGTAATATCTGATTGCAACTATATATTTTCAAAATATAATTAGAGATTGTTTCTAAATCTGATTCTTTAAGATTTAATTTTTTTGTTGATAAAAAAGCCTCGCATACCATACCAATGGCAATGGCTTCTCCATGAAAAAGTTTACCATTTTGTTTGTTCAGGTAAAAGCTTTCAATAGCGTGACCTATTGTATGTCCGAAATTGAGAATTTTTCTTAAACCTTGTTCTTTTGGATCTTCGATTACTACTTTTCCTTTTATAGCTACAGAATGGTTGGTAAGTTCTTGCCAATCAAGTTTATTATACGGGATATCTATAATATCATTAAATTTATCACCATCTGATATCAAGCAATGTTTGATAATCTCTGCATAACCAGACCTTAACTCTCTGGAATGCAATGTCTTAAAAAACTTGGAATAAAGAAATACAACTTTTGGATTTTGAAAGACTCCTAAATGATTTTTGAAGTTTTGAAAATCAATACCCAATTTCCCTCCAATGCTGGCATCTACCTGAGCTAGAAGTGTTGTAGGAATATTAATAAAATCAATACCCCTTTTATAAGTAGCGGCACAAAATCCTCCCATATCACCAATTACGCCTCCACCCAAATTGATAAAAAGCGATTTTCGATCGAATGTATTTTCTGTGAGTGCTTGCCATATCGACTGACAAGAGTCAATGTTTTTTTGTTCTTCCCCGCTTTTAATGTTAATAGTAATGTGCTTTGGTAAAACTTCACGAATCAAGGGGTAGCAATGTGCATTCGTATTTTCGTCAACCAAAATGGCAATTTTAGAATAATGATGACTCTGGAAGAATGCTACTAATTCGCTGCTTATATCATCACAAAAGACAATGTTATTTTGATTCGTCATTTAATTTGTCAATTTCTGTATTCATTATGTGCTCTTGCCTTCTTATGGATGCACCGTGGATTAGCTTAAACAAATCCCACATAAATTCAGGGTTTAACCCAAGCTCTTCTGCCCACTTTGTTCGTGACTCTGAGATTTCCTGCCATCTGTTTTTTTGGAAAACCGTCACATTATTTTTCTTTTTATAAAGGCCCATTTTTTCTACGATACTCATCCTCTGAGCGATAACGTCAAAAAGCTCCTTGTCCGTTTGATCAATCTGCTCTCTCAATTCGCCAAGAATAGTGATAAAGTCCTTGTCTTTTGAGGTTGGCTTTCTAAATTTTAAATTTTTAAGCACGGCGCTCAAAGTTTCTGCAGTAATTTGTTGAGCAGCATCACTCCACGCATTCTCCGGATCTCTGTGTGTTTCAATTATTAATCCGTCATAATCCAAATCCATGGCGTTTTGTGACACTTCAAAGATAAAATCTCTATTACCGCAGATATGGCTTGGGTCACAAATTAGAGGAATATTATTCAGTCGTCTTTTCAGTTCCAATGGAATTTGCCACAAAGGGATATTCCGATATTTTGATTGTTTGAAAGACGAAAATCCTCTATGAATCGCACCAATTTTTGTAATACCAACATTACTGATTCGTTCGATTGCCCCAAGCCACAAAGCCAAATCCGGATTTATTGGATTTTTTACCATTACAGGGACATCAGCCCCACGCAAAGCTTCGGCTATTTCTTGTACCGTAAAAGGATTTGTGGTCGAACGTGCGCCTACCCACAGCATATCTACATTATGTTTCAGCGCCTCGTACACATGTTTTGGTGTGGCAACTTCAATGGCAAATTTAAGTCCCGTTTCCTTCTTTACATTTTGTATCCATCTAAGTGCTTCTTCACCAACGCCTTCAAAATTATTTGGTCTTGTCCTGGGTTTCCAAATACCTGCTCTAATCATTTTTATTCCCGTAGCCTTTATTTGCAGGCTGGTTTCCAGTAGTTGTTCTTCTGTTTCAGCACTACATGGTCCTGCAATTATCATAGGCTTTTTAACACCTACTTCCCAATTCTCCAGTGATTCTATTTTCATTCTTTTATTATGAATTTATAATTATTTTAGGGGTGATTAATATTCCGATGATAGCAATTAAATATGAAAAATATCATATCATTTGAAGATACTTCAATAGCATTTTCTTATAAGTCTGTTAAAGAATTAAAAAAAAGCTATCTGCTATTTTCGTTGATCAATAATCCGGTTTTGTCAAAATTGGGTGCAAATATCGTGAAATTCGCATTGAAAGTAAAAATACCCATCATAGGAATTATTAGAAATACGATTTATAATCAGTTTTGTGGAGGAGAATCTATCGAACAGTGTAAAAATATCATAAAAATACTTTCAGAATATAATATTGAATCTATTCTGGACTTTGCCGCTGAAGGCAATTCTGAAGAGCTAAATTATGATAAAATCACCAGTGAAGTATTGAACACGGTTGAATATGCAGCAACAGATGACAATATTTCATTTTGTGTTTTTAAACCCACCGGAATTGCGTCTAAAGACTTGCTAATGAAATTGCATCAGAAAAAAAAATTAAATGATATAGAAAAAAAAATATTTGAAAAGGTTCGTAAACGCTTTGATGCTATTGCTAAATCTTGTTTTGAGCATAATGTAAAATTATACATTGACAGCGAAGAGAGTTATTATCAATATGCTATAGACAATTTGGTTTACGAATTGATGGAAAAGTACAATAAAACCAAGGTGGTTGTTTTCAACACTTTTCAAATGTATCGCATTAATATGTTAGAAAAATTAAAAGAGGCAAATGAAAATGGAAAAGCAAATGGCTATCAAATAGGAGCAAAATTAGTTCGCGGAGCTTATATGGAAAAGGAAAGGAAAAGAGCCAAAGATAAAAGTTATGAAGATCCTATCTTGACAGATAAAAAAAGTACAGGTTTGCAATTTAATGAGGGCTTAAAATATTGTGTAGAAAATATTAATAATTTGGAATTATGTATGGGTTCTCATAATGAAGCAAGCAATTATTTACTTATCGAGCTTATCAAGAATAATAAAATAGCCAAAAATGATCAAAGAATATATTTTTCTCAATTGTATGGTATGAGCGATCACATTTCATTTAATCTGGCAAATGCGGGATACAATGTTGTAAAATATGTTCCGTATGGACCTATCGAAACAGTAATGCCATATTTATTTAGAAGGGCAAAGGAAAACACTTCCATTGCAGGCCAAAGTAGCAGAGAATTAGAATTGGTAAAGAAAGAACTGAATCGTCGCAATAATATTTAATGTATTGGCAATCAGATTATTCATTCAGATTTCATTTTGAATTAATTTTCCAGTGGTAATTTTCATTGCTATGTCATTACTTAGACCTATAGAATAACTTAATTTTCCTTAATTATTTCCTGCATTATGCAGGCTATATTGTATTTTCGTTTTTCTCCAAAATCACATACTAAATTCTAAATTAATCATGTCAGAAAAAAGAAAAATTACGGTTGCATATGGGGATGGTATTGGCCCTGAAATCATGCAGGCAACACTCGATATACTCATCGCAGCAGGTGCTCAGGTTGAAACGGAAGTAATAGAAATTGGAGAAAAAGTATTCCGAAAAGGGATTTCTACAGGAATCGAACCCGGATCATGGGAATCGCTTAAAAAAAATAAAGTATTTCTGAAGGCACCAATCACCACTCCCCAGGGAGGTGGGTTCAAGAGTCTCAATGTAGCAACCCGTACCACGCTTGGCTTATTTGCTAATGTAAGACCTTGCAGATCGTTTTTCCCATATGTACCGACCAACCATCCTCTTACGGATATGGTAATTATCAGGGAAAACGAAGAAGATCTTTATGCAGGGATTGAACACCAACAGACCAATGAAGTTGTGCAGTCCCTGAAGCTGATTTCCAGACCTGGATCAGAGAAAATAATCAGGTATGCCTTTGAATATGCCAGGGTTTATGGTAGGAGAAAAGTGACGTGTATGACCAAGGATAATATTATGAAACAAACAGATGGGCTTTTTCATAAGATTTTTGATGAGGTGGCACGTGAATACCCGGAAATTGAAAATCACCACATGATCATTGACATAGGTTCAGCAATTATTGCCGATAGACCTCATTCACTGGATGTTGTGGTCACTGAAAAT
>CAYREN010000069.1:0-16759 GCA_964423255.1 uncultured Roseivirgaceae bacterium
GTCAAGTTGCTACGTGCCTTCGCAAGCCTTGCTTTTTACCAATGCCTGAATGGCAGAATAGCTTTCTCTTTTCTTTTTTTTCTTTTTCTTTTCTCTTTTGAAAAATATTAATGAAAGACTGTCAGAGCATAATGATGCAAGCAAACGCATCAACACCCATCAGTCAACTATGTCTCTATTCTTGTTGTAAATTCATAAGAAATGGCAAGGCCGTGTTAAGTCCGTGCCAAATCCGAATTAAAAATAATTTTTAACTTAAAAACAAATATCATGGGAGTAATAAAAAAAGGAATTTTAGGAGGCTTCTCCGGTAAAGTCGGTAATGTAATTGGTGGTAGCTGGAAAGGAATAGAGTATATGCGTGTAAAACCTGCCAGTGTTGCCAATCCTCGAACAGAAGGCCAGGTAAATCAAAGAACCAAGTTCACTGTGTCATTACAGTTCCTGCAACCAATGACAGATTTTATTAAAGTAGGTTACAAAAAATTAGCAATTCAAAAAACAGAATTCAACAGTGCAATGTCTTATACTTTGAAGAATGCTATTACTGGCATTGCACCGGATTTCACTATTGATTATGCAAATGCATTATTAAGTAGAGGATCATTCGCCGGAGCTTTTAATCCATTGATAGATACTTCTACTGCTGGGCAGGTTGCATTTAGCTGGACAGATAATACACCTCAAGGCGGTGCAGAAGCAACAGATAAAGCTCTACTGATGATTTATAACGAAACCAACGGTGAGGCCATCTTTACAACTGATGGAGCAAACAGGGATGTAGAAACTCAAACATTACCTATCCCAGATAGCTACACTGGAAATACTTTGCATTTGTATATTGGTTTTATTTCTGAAGACGGGCAAAGTATATCTAACAGTCTTTATATCGGTTCTGGTGTTGCAGCTTAACAACATTGGATTTCTCCTTAAAAACCGCTTCATTTATGGAGCGGTTTTTTTATGTCCACACCTTCCATTTTCCCTTGTTTATGCCTTGATTAGCTATATATAATTAGTTTTTGTTGCTAATTTGCATCTATCGACACTTAACTACCTGATAATCAATTAAAATTACATTTTGTATCGGAAAGTAACCACTACAAAGTAAACCATCAATAAGCTTGTGAATTCAGGCTTTTTTAATGAAAAATAGTTACTGTTAATTTGTGATATTAGGCGCAAATTTGTGCCTTTCTTGTATCTGAAAGAAGCGAGCTACAGAATGAACACCGATACATATTACATCAAAAAACGAGCTTCGGAAAGCTCTTTTCCTATTTGCTGAACACCTTGTAAAATTCGGTTTAATTGAGAAACTGAAGGCTTCTTTATTCCCTTGATATATTGAGCCAAAAGGCTTTGATTCATTCCTATACGTTCAGAAAGTGCCTTTGCGTTGATGACTTTATAAAATTCAAAGAAACTTTCAAGGTCGTATTCAAGTTGAATTTCATTAAAACTATAAACAAAACCGCTATTCTCAAAGGTGAGGTTTACGGCCTCCAATACATTTTTTTCAAGTTCCTTAAAATTTTCCGCTTCGGTTGCAATGAAATTATTATTTACCAAAGCAGTAGCACTATACCCTGTTCCCTCTTTTGTTACCGTTATTTTAATCTTTGGCTTTTTCATCTCTTATTCGTTTTAATATTTGCTTGTTTCAGCAATGCAGTTAATAGCCCTTTTTTAACTTCTTTTCCTGAATGGTATGGTACGGTTAATTGTATGGTTTTTGTTGGGTGTTTCATAATTACATGGCTACCCTTTTGCCTTACTTCAAACCAACCGTCCTTTTTTAACATCCTGAAAAGCTCATTGTATTTCATTAACGTAAAAGTAATAAATATATTACTTTGAACAAACGCCGATACATATTTGAAAAAAGGAGTAAAAAACACCTTTGCCCTGAATGCGATAAAAGCGATTTGTCTTTTATGTTGATATTGGAACAAACGAGTATTTACCAGATAATTACGGACGTTGCGACCCTGAAATTAATTGCGGTTATTATCTCAATCCGTATGATGGTGGCTATGTGAAAGGGCAAGTTTCAAAAGCCGGATTGCTAATTTATCAAGGTTAATCTCTTGCGATTGATGAAATGCTCTGGCAATAACTCTTGTGAAAAAAAAATCGAAATGAGAATCAGTTAAATTCCTTGAATTGTATCTTTGTGAGAAACAACACCTTAATTTTAGAGTATGAAGTTAGCTAAGATCATTACAAAACAGAAAGAGACTCTTTCAAGTTCATTAGATAAAAATGAACTTATTTACGGGGAATTAATTTTTCATAATGGAGAATGTCAACTACTTTCTCAGACAGCGACCCAGTTCGATTTCATAGTAACATCCGACTCTAAAGAATATGTAGAATGCAAATTAAAAATTGAAGATGAGCGGATTATACCATTAGCAGAAAATTCTTTTGACGGTTGGGACAAACTAACTTATGCCTGTTTGATGAAGTTAGAGAATGAATTACATCAACTAGATCCTAAAATACATGAGGAACACCAAAAATACAGTCGTAAGGGGATGCTTAAACGAGTATTGGCTGAACGCTGGCAAAAAGCCAGAACAGCAAAGTATCGCATTAATTGGGCAGATAATATTTATGGGGATCATACCTTAACTAACGAGAATGGAGTAAAATACAAGGTATTCCTGCGTGATTTTGAAAATGAAACCGGCTATAGCAATAGCTTAGATTCAAAACATAATAAATTGGGTACTACCAAACACATTATGTATGCTTTTAATGAATTAAAAACAAAGCCTTCTATTTACAAGCGGTTACGAAAAACCTCCTCATTTTTGGAAATATATTTAAACCCTTTAGATGACTATAAAATAAGTTGGTTTTTAAAAGGAGAATTGCTGCTTGAAGAACAACTGCTCATATCGAAATTTTTTAATAATAATAATTATTCGGGAAAAGAAGATTGTGCAACTTTATTGGAGTTTTTGAACGAGGCCAAAAAGCTGGAACGAGTGATCATCAGACCTGAGGTGGAGGAGCAAATAGAAAGAGCTTTTGAAACCCAGTTGCTAAAAGATGTTGAGCATAGCCATTCAGTAGATTACAACTTACTAAAAATAAAACCTTACGAGTACCAAAAAACAGGAATACAGTTTGCAACATTCAAAAAAGGTGCAATAATAGCCGATGAAATGGGGCTTGGAAAAACCCTACAAGCCATTGGAGCTGCCATTGCAAAAAAAGATATTTTTGATTTCAAAAAAGTGCTAATAGTTTGCCCGGCCTCTCTAAAAGCTCAGTGGAAAAAAGAGATTGAAAGGTTTACGCATGAAAAAGCATTGATAGTGCAGGGTACTCCCGAAGAACGTGAACTCCAGTATTTTGATGAAAACCATTATTTCCTGATTGCCAATTACGAAAGTATTTTGCGTGACCAGCTAACAATTAATAAAGCCGCATTTGATTTTTTAATTTTAGATGAAGCTCAGCGTGCTAAAAACTATGAAACCAAAACAGCTTCTTCTTTAAAAAAGTTAAAAACAAAGCATACATTAATTATTACCGGCACACCCATAGAGAACAAGCTAATCGACCTATTTTCGATTGTCGCAATTTTTGATCAGTATTTTCTGGGCCCGCTATGGGAGTTTTCGTACCAACATTGCCTATTCGACCCCAATAAGCCTAATAAAATAAATGGCTATTTCAACTTAAAAAGGTTAAAATCTAAATTAAGTGCCATTTTAATACGAAGAGAGAAACGAGAAATATTAAAGGAACTTCCAAATTTGCAACAAATTGATGTTCCTATAGGTTTTACGCCACTGCAAGCAGAATACCATGCCTCCTATGCCAATGGCATTGCCCAAATTGTGCATAAAAAGTTCCTGACTCCGTATGATTTAACTCGACTTCAGCAATTATTAACCAGCATGCGAATGGTGTGTGATTCCACTTATTTAATTGATGACGAAACAAATGAATCGCCTAAGCTGGAAGAGTTAAAATACATTTTGCTTGAAAAGTTGAACCTACAAAATGAAAACAGGAAAATTATTATCTTTTCAGAATGGGTAAAGGTGCATAAGCTATTAGGCCAATTATTACGTGAACTTAACATTGGTTTTGTAGAACTGAACGGAAAAGTACCTGTGAAATTGAGAGGAAAACTGATCGAAAAATTTGAAACAGACAATAAATGCAAAGTTTTCTTATCTACCGAAGCAGGAGGAGTAGGACTTAACTTACAAGTAGCAGATACTGTTATCAATTTTGAACTACCCTGGAATCCAGCTAAAAAGAATCAGAGAATAGGACGTATTGATCGTTTAGGACAAAAGAATGAAAAACTTACCGTATTTAATTTTATAACCAGAGGAACAATTGAAGAGCGAATAGCAGGAGGTTTACTTTTAAAGCAAAATTTGTTTGAAGGAGCATTAGTTGGAAGTAACAGTACCGACTTTGTTGATTTCTCCAATAAAGGAAAATCTCAATTTATCGAGCAACTCCAAGAACTTATTTCTAACCAAACCGCACCTTCTTATTTTGAATCTACTGAACAAATTGAAGATGTAAAAGAAACGGATGATGTGACAGAAGCTGTACTGGATTTTTCAGGTGAAGAAAACGAACAAACAACCAACGATTCAATAAAAGAAGAAGGGGCAACGGATTCTATCTCAAGTAAACAAAAGGTTCAAGCAAAAGAACTAGAAAATGTAATGAATAATGGGATGCAATTTTTATCCGGATTATTTAAAATGTCAACAGGTAAAGAATTATCTAGCGAAAACCAAAGCGTAACTGTAGATGCTGAAACAGGAGAAATTACCATGAAATTTAAGATTCCGAAAGGGTAGCCATTATTAAATTCTAGCAATTGATTCACCTTTTAGCCCTGCATCAACTAAATAGGCTACAAATTCTGCGAATGGTTGAATATCCTGATCTACACTCGCACTTTCCAATGCGTTCAAATATCTATCAAGATCTTCCACGGGAATAACTGTCCAGGGATAACCTCCTGAAGCTAACATAACATTCATTAAAAATCGTCCCATTCGCCCGTTTCCATCTATATATGGATGTGTGTAAACAAATATAAAATATAGTACCGTAGGAAAAAGCTGACAAAACATATTACAAATGAAAATGCACTACGATTACTCCACAACCACGCCCTTCCAGAAAGCCACGTGATCTTTAATTCCTTTTGCTAAACTACTAGGCTGTTTGTAAAACCAGGCAGCATCTTTGTTTAGCTCACCATTTACTTCAATATTGTAGTAACTGGATAGTCCTTTCCATGGACAAGTAGTGTGGGTTTCGGTTTCAATAAGGTATTCTTTGTTTAATGACGTAGGAGGGAAATAGTGATTTCCTTCGATAACTACAGTCTCATCACTTTGTGCTAACACAGCACCATTCCATGTTGCTTTTTTCATAATATTAATTTTTATGAATTAATAATTTATCACAGTCGACTCCAGAAAACTGAAATGGAAAGCCAATTTTTTGCGTGTTGGTCAAAAGTATAATGTTTATGATTATAATCTTTAAGAGAGCAAGTGAAGTGCTAAAATTGTTTCATAACAAATGAGATATTAATAGTAACTAACACACTTCCTTTTTTAGTAAATATTCCTTACCACCTTTTTGCCACTTTGAGGCCTTTTCATATAGTATTGTCACCATCCTTACAATAAAAGTTTAGTATCAATAATTAAAATAGTATACCTTTCACGTAATCTTAACCTATTGAAAAATATAATTATGAATAAAGTAAAACTGATTGAATTAAATGATTTAGTTGATAGGTCACCAGAATACTGTCAAGCAAATGGTCTTGATTTGGTGGCGATCCGGTACGATGAAAATGTTTCTGTACTCTACGGAAGATGTCAGCATCGGGGAGCGCTAATGGGTGATGGGTATATTGATGGAGCAAATATTATATGTGGAGTTCATGGCTGGGATTATCGATATGATACAGGTGTTAGTGAATATAATAACACTGAATCATTGCATAAATTTACCTCAGAAGTAAAAGATGGATGGGTTTGGGTTAATGAAGATGAAATAAACGAATTTCTGAAAATACACCCCCAACCATTTAATAGAGATCAGTACTTAGGCGCCTATGCGGATACACATCCTGAAGATACAGAACCTTATACAGGATACATCAAAGACCTGGCAAAAAATGGATTAAAAAACCACGGACATCATGGCCCATCTTCTTCAATGGGAGTTGATCGGAACACTTTACCAAAATGGGAGCAAATTCAGTTTTTACCTGCACAACTGGCATCCCGCCCTCTTTTGGACGAAGAACCTGTGTCTACAAAAGTAATCATTGGAGGAAGAGCCAAAAAACCATTATTATTGGATATTCCAGTTTTTGTCTCTGATATGAGTTTTGGAGCATTGTCTCGTGAAGCAAAAATATCATTGTCAAAGGGAGCAGAAATGGCAGGAACAGGTATTTGTAGTGGAGAAGGAGGAATGTTGCCCGAAGAACAAACCAATAACTCTCGTTATTTTTATGAATTAGCATCAGGAAAGTTTGGGTTTTCATGGGATAAAGTGAAAAAAGCGCAAGCATTTCACTTCAAAGGGGGACAAGGTGCCAAAACAGGAACAGGTGGACATCTTCCGGGCAATAAAGTAACAAAAGAAATCGCCGAAGTAAGGGGTTTAAAAATGGGTGAAACAGCAATCTCTCCAGCAGCTTTTCCTGATATGTTTACAGCAGAAGACTTCAGGAAGTTTGCAAATGATGTGAGAGAAAAAACCGGTGGTATTCCTATCGGATATAAAATAGCTGCATCACATATTGAAGCTGATATAGATTTTGCACTCAAAGTTGGTGTGGATTATATAATTCTTGATGGAAGAGGGGGTGGAACAGGCTCAGCTCCAAAAATACTAAAAGACAATATAAACGTCCCTACCATTCCTGCACTGGCAAGGGCAAGAAAACATTTGGACAAGTTGGGAGCTAAAGACATTACCCTCATCATCACCGGAGGTCTCCGGGTGGCTGAAGATTTTGCTAAAGCAATGATGTTAGGGGCAGATGCCATAGCAGTTTCAAATTCTGCTTTGCAATCTATTGGATGTTTGGGAATGCGAGCATGCCACACAAACAATTGCCCGGTTGGTATAGCTACACAAAAAGAAAACTTACGAAGCAGAATCATTGTTGAGCAATCAGCTAAACAACTCGCTACCTTTTTTCAAGCATCCAATGATTTAATTAAAGTTGTGGCAAGGGCTTGCGGACACGATGACATAAGGAAATTCAATTTTAACGACCTTTCAACCCTGGATTATACGATTCATCAATTAACTGGAATTAAGTATGCAGGTATATAACCACAAATAGAATGATAGAAAAATTAATTCTATTTTTTAAAAAATCTCCGGAAGAAACAAAAAATAAAGTCCCTGAAGGAATTTGTGCAAATTGTTGGGGTGAACAGGAGTATGACAATCAAATTCGTAAAATGTATTGAGATAAACAAATTGAGGTGAACAATCATGAAAAAAATTATGCTTTTATCCAGGAGTTTGTAGTGAACCGATTAAATGGAATACAGTTAATAAAAGAAAATGATATCCTGCAATGTCCTGTCTGTAAAAAAAAATATAATAAGCAAATAAAAAAATATTAATGTCAAATTTATAATTTAACAATAATACCTTATGAAGGCCTATAACCATATTGACCAACACATTCATCAACTTTCGCAAATTATTTCCAAGGCCAATAGATCTTTCGTACCCAAACAAGCCGATGACAGCCATACCAATCTTTATTTTGATTCAATATCCCATAGAGTCTATGGCAGGTGGATTAACTCTGAAAAAGGCGAGATCATACTTGCGTTAAACCTGCAATCTTTTTCATTTGAATGGTTGAATGACGATTTCAAAGTAATTCAAACACATACTATACAAGACAAAAAATCTCCTGAAATAGAACAAAGTATTGCAGATGCTTTACCTGAAATAGGATTAGAAGAAAAGGATTTTAGGGATGAATTACATTTTGAAATCACAAGGTATTCTTTTTTAAATGAACCTTTTTCAAATTTTAAGGCTGAGGAATTAATGCAATGGGAACACTATCGCACTATGGCTAATCAAGCTTGTTTTGCACTCTTGGGTTTACTACAATCAGCTGGTGAAATCCGCATTTGGCCTCACCATTTCGATACAGGCACTTACGTTGAGGTAAACAAAAAAATAAGTATAGGTTTTGGACTAGCCATGAAAGACAGCATGGTGGAAAACCCTTATTTCTACTTCTCAGGAAATAGCCTCGATGGACATGTTATTGATTACAACAACGTTTCTGATTTAACCTTTGGACAATGGGTTATTAATGAACATTGGAAGGGGGCTGTGTTGCCATTACCTGATCTAATAAATGACGCTTCTAAAGCAATTTCTGTATTTATAAAAGAAATTGGACGATGGTATTTGTAAATTTATTGAAGGCTGTTTTTTCTTTTTTAATTATCTTTTCCGGGTTTTATGTACAAGCCCAGGGAGAGGTTAAAGAGGAGGAATATCATTACTGCTTGCTAGGTGAAAGATCCCTTCTTATTGGATTGGGAGTGCCGTACTCTTTTGAACTTAATACTGTAGGAATCAACTCAAGATTCTATTATGGAGCAGGGGAAAATTTATGCTTCGGCCCTGAATTATCATATTTTAAAAAGGATGAAGTAGAGATTTTGGATATTGATTTTGTGATCCATTATATTATTGAAACACCTTGGGTGGGAATATACCCTGTGGTGGGTATTAATTATACAAAGGAGAATGAAGAAGGCCATAGTAGTAAAAATGAATATGGTTTATTGTGGGGAATTGGCATGCATCGAAACTTTAAAAAAATCATTGTATTTACTGAATACACTCGTGTAGAGAGTGCTTTACATGACCAATTTATAACGGCGGGTTTGATGTATCATATTAAACTTAAGTAATAATGGAACTAATTAAGAGTATTCTATTGATTGTAGCAGAAGTAATTGACTTTGTTGGGATTAGTATATTGCTTTTTGGTTTTATCAAAATCTTATTCAAATATATACGGACGGAATTAAAAAGCATCATTCATACTCGCATTCGGTTATTGCAAAAGATTAGATGTGAATTAGGAATTTATATCCTGCTAGCACTTGATTTTCTGATTGCGTCAGATATCATTCAAACCACCACAGAATTAAACCAGGAAAAGTTGATAGAATTAAGCGTCATGATTTTGTTGCGTACAGCAATTGGATTCTTTCTTGGCAAAGAAGTAGATGAAATAGAATCAAAATCAGATAAAAATATTTAAAGATATGAGCAAGAAAATTATTTGGTACAAAGTACTCAATAACAAAAACGAATTGGTAGAAAACAGGGTAATGACTGTGGAAGCTGGTCATACTCAAGTTTGTCTTACTCACATTAAAGGAACCTTTAATGCCCTCACAAATAAATGCCCTCATCAAGGTGGCCCACTAGGTGAAGGTTCTATCGAAAACGGTTTACTTCGTTGCCCTTGGCATGGGTGGGATTTTGACCCCTGCGGTGGAGATTCAGATGGTTTTGAAGATGGGCTGAAAACCTATAAATTAAAAGTTGAGGAGGATGCCATCTTTGTTGGTATTGAAGAAGAGCCCCCACATGAAAAAACTGTGACCGACATTATGGCTGAAACAATGGTTAATTGGGGTGTCAACCGTGTGTTTGGTATGGTAGGTCATTCAAATTTGGGCTTAGCTGATGCCTTCCGAAGATTGGAAAATCAGGGCAAACTAAAATTTATTGGCATTCGTCATGAAGGGGCTGCAGCCTTTGCCGCTTCGGCGTATGGCAAACTCACAGGAAAACCAGCAGCTTGTTTTGGTATTGCCGGCCCAGGAAGTACAAATATGTTCACCGGACTTTGGGATGCCAAAGTAGATCGTGCACCTATTTTAGCATTGACCGGACAAGTAGCAACACAAGTTGTAGGTACTGGCAATTTTCAAGAGGTGGATTTGGTGAGGGCATTTCAGACTGTCGCTGAATTTAATCAGCGTGTCGAACAACAAAGCAAGCACGGTGAGTTGATGGCCTTAGCGATAAAGAATGCTATTTTAAAACGCGATGTGTCACACCTTACTTTTCCAGATCAGGTGCAGGTATTGCCTGCTGATGGAGCAGAGGCACAAACGCCGGAAGGGAGAATTACTTCATTACAAATTGCTCCACCCGAAGAGAGTTTGAATGCAGCATTATCTTTATTAAAAAGTTCCAAACAACCTGCAATTATAGTTGGCCATGGTGCTCGTTTCCATATGGATGCCATTACTTCTTTGGCTGATAAAATGAAATGTCCTGTTATGACGACCTTTAAAGGAAAAGGACAAATTTCAGATGCTCACCCGTTGGGTTGTGGCGTATTAGGGAGAAGTGGTACTCCAATTGCCTCATATTTTATGAATGAAGCGGATGTATTGCTGGTTATTGGAGCTTCATTTTCAAATCATACTGGGATCACTCCCAAAAAACCAACTATCCAGATCGATTTAGATCCCCTGGCTTTAAGTAAATTTCACAAAGTTGATGTGCCGGTTTTTGGTGAGATATCCAGAACAGTAGGACTTCTATCTGAACAAATTAATTCATTCACAGAAAACAAAATTAACCAGGAAGCAGAAATCGCCAAAAGATGGAAGATATGGAAGGATGAAAAAAAGAAACGTTTATTGGAAGAGAGAAATGAAGGGATTAATTCAATGGCCGTTTTCGATGCACTTACAAAATTGGCACCCGAAAATGCTGTGATGTGTGTTGATGTAGGTAATAATGCCTATTCCTTTGGTCGATATTTCGAAAGCAAAAAACACACTTTCTTAATGTCGGGTTATCTGGGATCCATTGGCTTTGCTTTTCCAGCAGCGATAGGCGCCTGGGCAGCAGTCGGAGACGACAGACCAATTGTGGCCGTGGCAGGTGATGGAGGATTTTGTCAATACCTCGCAGAGGTGACAACTGCTGTGAAATATGATATTCCTATCAAGCTCATTATATTGAATAATAATGAACTGGGAAAAATATCAAAAGAGCAACGTGCAGGAGGATGGGACAAATGGGCTACAGATTTGGTAAATCCAAATTTTGCAGAATATGCTGAAGGTTGTGGCGCTTTGGGTATAAAGGTGACAGAGAAGGAAGCTTTAGATGAGGCTATGATTAAATTATTTAGCCATAAGGGACCAGGCCTTTTAGAAGTGTCTACTGATGTGAAATTGATATAATAATGATGAAGCAAACTGCTTAAAAAATCATTTATAACATACAGAACGGAAAATTTCTTAATTCCTGTTATGAAAGTCTTTTAACGAAAACTCAAGCACCTAAAGGGTTTTTAAATACAATATTGTATCTTATTATGTTTCATAAACCTATCACTAACTGATAATCAATATAGATTACCTTTTACATCAAGGATAGTAATACCCTTCAATTTTTTGTTTACTAAATCCTCTATTCAAAATGACTGGTTGCCATTAGTAAATATTTCCTATCTGTAAGTAAGGTTCAAAAGAAGGGTTTACAAATTATAGTCCTCTATCAATTAAAGATATGTGTGTCCGCTCATCCTCAACTATGCGGAATTCCAATCAGCAAAGAATTTTTAATATAAATTTGAAAAAGGTACTGTGACTTAGGAATGGTATATATTTTTATTTTAATTTCACATAAAACAAAGTCAGCTATTTTTTAACAGCAAGCAACAAACATTTAATATTTACAAATTGAAACATGCCACTCCTGAGATTAATATTGAAACTCTTTAGAGCATGGTTTTGATCTACTAATGGCAATGTTTCTTCAAATTTCTAAACCTATGAAATACATTAAAACCTTTTCATTGATATTATTTTTTAGTTCAATTTCATTTTTTTCATATTCAAAAAATCAGCTTGTAAATCTTGTTTGCGAGTATCATACCAATCCGATTGGAATAGATGTCGAAAAACCACGATTTAGCTGGCAACTAAAATCTGATCAAAAAAATGTGAGTCAGTCTGCTTATGAGATTCGTGTGTTTGATTCATCAAAAGACATTAATAAAAAAGGCAAGCTAATATGGTCATCCGAAAAGGTGAGTAGTGATAAATCAGTAAATATTGAATATGGTGGCCCTGCTTTAAAGTCGATGAAACGTGCATACTGGCAAGTTCGCATTTGGGATAATAACAATAAATCCATAGGCTGGAGCAATCTTGCTTTTTGGGAAATGGGAATCCTGGAGCAGGTGTCCTGGAAAGCTTCCTGGATTTCTATGAAAGATGAGATAAAAGTGGAGGGTTCACGGCCCGCTCAGTACTATAGAAAGGAGTTTTCCACAACCAAGAAAATTGCTTCCGCCAGAGTTTATGTTACTGCTTTGGGTTTATATGAATTATATCTCAATGGTAAAAAAGTTGGCGATAGATTATTTACTCCTGGATGGACCAGTTATAACAAACGCTTGCAATATCAAACCTACGATGTAACCACAATGGTTCAACAAAATAATGCCTTGGGTGCAATATTGGGTGATGGCTGGTATCGTGGTAATATTGGTTGGAAAGATCAGCATAACTATTATGGAGATGATCTGGCGCTATTGCTTCAACTAAAAATTGATTATTCTGATGGAACCAGTGAGATAATTGTTAGTGACGATAATTGGAAAGTATCAAATGGGCCAATAGTGAAGTCGGATATTTATAATGGTGAAAAATATGACGCCCGTCTTGAAATGAATGGCTGGACAAGTACTGGATTTGATCAAAGATCCTGGGAAAGTGTGAAAATTTTGGATCATACTAAATCTACATTAATTGCTCCACAAGGAGTCCCGGTAAAAGCTATTCAGGAAATAAAACCTATAGAATTGATTAAAACACCAAAGGGTGAAGTGGTATTTGATATGGGGCAAAACCTGGTCGGCTGGGTGAGATTGAAAGTTAATGGAAATAAAGGTGATGTTGTCACGCTCAAGTTTGCTGAGGTTCTGGATAAAGAGGAAAATTTTTATATGGATAATTTGCGTGCTGCAGAATGCACAGATACCTATATATTAAAAGGTGGCGGAGAAGAGATATATGAACCTACTTTTACATTTCATGGATTTAGATTTTTAAAATTAGAGGGTTTAGCCAATATACCTTCACTGGATCAGGTAACAGGAATTGTCATCCATTCAGACATGACACCAACGGGTAATTTTACATGTTCCGATTCCTTGATCAACCAGTTGCAACACAACATTCAATGGGGTCAAAAAGGCAATTTCCTTGACGTGCCTACTGATTGTCCTCAGAGAGATGAGCGACTTGGGTGGACCGGTGATGCACAGGTATTTAGTCCCACAGCAGCTTACAACTTTGATGTTGCAGCATTTTATACTAAATGGATGAAAGACCTGGCCGCTGACCAATTGCCAAATGGCAGGGTTCCCCATGTAATCCCGGATGTGCTTAAAGGTGGAGGTGGATCTACAGCTTGGGCAGATGCCGCCCTTATCGTACCCTGGACAACCTATCTGGCTTATGGAGACCAGCGAATTTTGGAAGAGCAGTATTCAAGCATGAAAGCGTGGGTAGAGTTTATGAGTGATCAGGCAGGTGAAGATTATTTGTGGATAGGAGGGGCACATTTTGGCGATTGGTTAGCATTTGCAACAACGCGCTCTGATTATCCGGGAGCAACTACCGAAAAGGATTTGATTGCTACGGCATATTATTCTTATTCAAGTGGCTTGCTATCCAAAATTGCTAAAATAATTGGGAATAAATCTGACGCAGTAAAATATGCGACACTTTCAGAAAATATTAAACAAGCTTTTGTAAATGAGTTTGTAACGCCATCAGGGAGACTCGCTTCGCATACTCAGACAGCTTATTGCCTGGCAATTGCTTTTGACTTATTACCTGAAAATCTAATCCCTAAAGCTGCCGAATACCTCGCTAAAGATGTAAAGAAAATGAAACATCTTACTACTGGTTTTGTGGGCACACCTTTGCTTTGCAAGACTTTATCTGATCATGGTTATGAAGACTTAGCCTTTATGCTGCTAAATCGCAAAGATTATCCATCTTGGTTGTATCCGGTTACACAAGGTGCTACCACAATTTGGGAACGATGGGATGGCCAAAAGCCTGATGGGACATTCCAAAGTGTTGGCATGAATAGTTTTAACCATTACGCATATGGTGCCATTGGTGAATGGTTATATACCTATGTTGCAGGAATAAAAATTGATGAGGAAAATCCTGGTTACAAGCATTTCAATTTGGAGCCTCATCCTGGTGGTGGGTTAATTAATGTAAATGCTGAATTAAATTCAATCTATGGGAAAATTCAATCTTCCTGGAAAATTGAGGGAAATAATGTTATTTATAGTTTTGAAATCCCTGCGAACACAAGCGCTATTTTAGTTTTACCAAAGTCAAAAGATGAAAAAAGACTGGGTTCTGGAAAGCACAGTTTTACCAATCCCTTAAATTGAAAAATTAGCATATTATTATAATTGTTGACTTTATTGAAGTAAAAGCAAATTGTATAAAAAATAAAACATACTGAAATTATATACAGGCACAAATTATTAATAATATTTATCGTAATGATTGACCACAAGAATTGCAAAATTTTTCTGCCCCTTGCAAACGATAGCCACATTTTCGGCAGAATTGGGTAGTACCTTCATAACGGATATAAATGCGTTCGGAAGTATTGCGATCCAACACATTTTGGTATTCTCCGCAATCGATCCATTTCATAAGCTCAGCTGACCTAAGTACAGTCCAGGGATGTGTACGACCAACATTTGCAGCTAATTTGAGCCACTTATTAGCCTTTTCAAATTCAAGTTCTTCAAATTCACTGGCCTGTTTTAGAAATGCTTTTATATTTATATTATCTATAAATTTATCAGGTAGTCCTGCAATCTTTATGAAGGTTGAAACAACACTATCAAAATCCTGGCATGTGAGCAGACCAGAACGATCAGCCGTAAACTCCGACATTCTAGACCATCTTAATAATGCAAATTGCAAAGGCAATGTTAAAAGCTTCCCAATTCCCAGGGTGAAATCACCAACAATGTTTCCTGCTTCCGTAAGGCTATTGGCCATAAGGTGATAAAGCACATGACGACTTTTTATATGACCTAATTCATGGCCAAGCAGAAAAGCCAATTCTGAAACCGATAGTTTGTCAATTGCCCCGGAGGTGATTACAACCAAAGGGTGATCAATTCCTACTGAAGAAGCATTGATATCACCATCTGACTCAACATATAAATCGGGGATGACATTTAGGTGAATTATTTTGCATGCTTTAATAAGTTCATTATAAATCTCCGGATAATTGTCTTCTGTGATCCGAAGATTACTTCCTTGATATTGAATGGTGTAGTACCTCTCCATTCCATCTTTGATAAATTTTCTGGAAAGTTTTTCGAGACCCAGTGTGTCGTGCAAAAGGTTGAGCGATTTAGCGTCGAAAGGATGTTCATATTCAAATGGATGCAGGCCTTTGAGTGTTATTTGGTCATTCATAAGTTACTCGTCTCAGTTAGGATTAGGAAACCATTCCCATTTTGTTACAGGGTTTCCAGCAGCAAGTACATTTCCTACTTTGTATGCATCAATCGTGGACGCTATGATAATAACTAAGGTGATAATGGGTAAAACCAAACTTATCATTGATACTACCATTAATACGATACCTTTTAAGACTTGACCATGAATCAACACAGGAATACCTGGCCAGATAATTGAAAGCCAGGCAATATGCGGTGATGTTGGAGGGTTTTTTGGATACACAAGATCAGTTGATTGAACTTGATCCCGAGTCCCTTCGTTTGTTACCTGTGATTTATTTGTTGAACTGGTTGGAGCATTAAATTGCGTTCCACATTCAGGGCAAAATCGTGAGCCATCCGCAATTTCCTTTCCACAATTTGAACAAAACATAAGTCATCAGGTTAAATAAAAAACGCCATTAAGTGCAATTAGTAAAATTCATTGACCATCAATTTTATATTATATCGGGATAGCAAAATAAGTTTACATAAATATGAATTTAAAGAATATCAACTATAATTACAAAGGAAGGTGATTTACTATTAAAAACGGTTAATATTAAAATATTCTCAGCTCAAAGTAAACTCGTATTTGCGCAAATTAATTATTGGCTTGCTGTGAAATTTTACAAAGGTATTTTGTGCTCTTTTTATTTGCATTGCTACTTATTACCAAAGTAAAAATGCAAGTATTAAAAACAACCAACATTTACCCAGGCGCATAACATTACATTGATTTTGGCAGCATGGGGATATGTAAATTTTCCTCCTCCTCCATGGATTTGCAGGTGCCCTGTCAGCTATCGGTCTGCCTCAAATGGATATACCTTGGACGAAGGCATTTTTTTTAATGTTGGCGTTGAAATTGGACAGCTAGCATTTGTTATAGCTATTTTGGTAATTGAAAACCTATTATCAATGAAAAAAGAATTGCCCAATTTATTTCAGAAAAATTCCTGCTTGTGCCATTGGGTCAATCGCGACTTTTTGGATGATTGAATGGTTGTTAAGGTTTTGGGAGTGAAAGTGATCAGATGATAATGCTGGCCTCACCTTAAATAAAACTTTCAAACGCTGAATCCTTATAGTGTGGTTTTAAATAGAAATCGTAAGTTGCTAGATAACCTTCATAAGCTGGTTCTC
>CAYREN010000070.1:0-16736 GCA_964423255.1 uncultured Roseivirgaceae bacterium
AACTATATTTCTCTATTGACATTCATTAGAGAAATATCCTATTGAACTTTTTGGGATTAACGATATTAGACTTTCAAAGTATTCATGTTATATCATAAATCATTATTCGTTAATCGATATTCATCATTCATTTTTTGTCAACAAATACAGGCATTGCCAAAAGAACATGACCACCGTCTAAGACGGTGGATTTTCAAGTTAAACTAAATATGGATAATCCTTTACTTTCTAAAACACATAAAAGAAATATTGGCAACACTTCTAATTTGTCCTGGAGCAAAAAGCTGAAAGTATTGAGTATATGATCAATCAACAAACAGAAAATTCCTCCTATTCCATCGTGCAAGAGTTGAGTAAAATTAAAAGGAATATCTGTTAAAAACCAGCGCAGAATTGAAACAAACTATTCATCAAATTGCTGAAGAATAGGAATTAAAAAAAGACAAATCAGATAATCACATCCTTAACCATAACTTTGGTGTTATTACCAAGTGGAACAACATTTAGTAAAAACAAGAGATATTTTTTTACATTTACTCGAACTTGAAAAGTTTGCTGATATACTTTGCAATACGCAGTTTTGTCTATTTATAGTTTATCATGATTTTTTTTAGTTTGGATAAAAAAAATATTAATTCAATTAATATAAGACAATTGAAAGAGGGCGAAATCAGGAAGTTGATTCAATTAATGGAAAAAAATGATGGGAAGGCATTTGAAGAATTCTTTAATATGCTTTATCCCAGGTTTTATCGCTATGCTTTTATGTTTTTAAAATCTGATGTATTATGTGAAGAGTTAGTTTCTGATGTGTTTTTAAAGTTATGGAATATAAGACACAAACTGAATGAAATAAAACAATTAGAGTTTTACCTTTTCCGTTCTGTGAAAAACCAAGCATTGACCTACCTTAAGCGTAATATAAATCAACCCCTAAAAATCACTGAATATATCCAATCTTCACTTGTTGATTACAGAGAGCCAGAATATTTAATGATTACTTCCGAGCTCTCATCTAAAATTGAAGCTGCAATCTCAAGTTTACCTAATAAATGTCAGGTTGTTTTCAGGATGGTGAGGGAAGATGGTTTAAGTTATAAGCAAGTTGCTGTATTACTTGATATTTCTCCAAAAACAGTTGAAAACCAGATGAGTAATGCACTAAAAAGAATTAAGAAGATAATAAAAGAATATTATTATTAAACTAATTCAATCTATCAATTTTGTCAATTCTTTTCTGCCTCAAATTAAGTTATCCCGTATTTTATAGCAATATCAAATTAGCTCCAATATTTGAAATAACGTGATTTCGAGAACCATGCTATTTTAGCTGCCCGAATTAAAACATCAAGCATATGGGCTACTTATATGCTGAAATATTAAAAAATATAGGATCAATTTGGGGGTAATAGATAAAGCCTTAGTTATCTTAATTAAATGGAAGAAAAAACAGAACATATCAATCAGTTATTCAACAAGAAACTTTCGGGAGAACTAAATCTTTCGGAGGAAAATGAATTTAACCAATGGCTTTCAGAGTCTTCAGAAAATGAATTACTATTTAGAAGAATGATGGACGTCTGGCAAAAAAGTCAGTCCGAAATAAGGATTAAAGGTCAAAATGCTACATTTCAAAAAATATCCAGGCAATTAGATTTCAATGAAAGAAGTTTTGATTATACATCTTACGGTCGGTCTAAGAAAAATCGCACAATATGGTATAAGATAGCCGCAGTAATCACTTTTTTACTTGTAGCTACAAGTATATTCTATTTCAATACTTCTCCTAAAGACGACGTACAAAGAAATGTATATACTGAAATGATTTATAAAAATAATCCGGCAGGGCAAAAAACCAGAATTAATCTTCCTGATGGTTCAGTATGTTGGCTAAATTCAGAAAGTGAGATAAAATTTCCGCCAAATTTATCAAAGAACTCAAGAGAGATATATCTAAAAGGAGAAGCTTATTTTGAAGTTGCTAAAGACGCAGACAGACCCTTTAGAGTACATAGCCCAACAATGATCATAACAGCTTTGGGAACGATTTTTAATGTTAACTCATTTAATGAGGAAGAAAATGAATCTGTTGCTCTTATAGAAGGAAGTATTTCTGTTAAATGTAAAGATAAATTTTACAACAACGTCATGCCGGGAGAAAGCATTAGCTTTAATAAGAAGGCAAAGTATTCTAAAAGATTAGAAATTGATGCAGATGCCGTTATAAACTGGAAAAATGGCATACTTAATTTTAATGAAGAATCATACCAAACTATATTTTCAAAACTCGAAAGGTGGTATGGCGTCAGTATCAGCATCTCTGGTAATCCTCCATCTCACCTGAAATACAAGGCAAGTTTTAAAAATGGATTATTAGACAATATACTTAATAGTATTAGTTATGGTCATGAATTTGAGTATAAAATTGATGGTAAAAAAATAAAAATTATGTTTAACTAAATGCCTATTATGATGATGAATTAACTTAAAACAAAAAAACCGGTAGTTGAAGCTACCGGCCAAAGTCTCCCAAAATTGCAACTTTGGGAAAACAATTATTTTATTTATTAAAAACAATTTAAAATTATGAAAAACATTTTATTACGACAAATTATTATGCTGTCAAAATTGACAATTTATGGTGTATTTCTTCAATGTCTGTTTATAAGTATGTTGATGGCTTCAAATTCTGAAGCGCAGAAAATACAAACAGTTCGTGAAGTTTATGTAAATCTTGAAAAGAAAGAAATTCCAATTCAAGAGATTTTTAATAGGATAGAATCATCCACAGATTTCTATTTTTCCTATTATCCCGGTGATTTTGACTCTAATCAAATGATTTCAATTACGAAAAAACAACAGTTGGTTAGCGATGTACTTCTGCAAGTTAGTAAAGAAACAAAGCTTGCATTTCGCCAGGTTAATAACAGCATTAACGTACGAAAAAAAGAATCTGACTTACCAATAGAATCAATTGAGGTTATTATACAGGAAATCACAATCACTGGCCGCGTGACTTCGTCCGAAAATAATGAAGGTCTTCCTGGGGCCAACGTGATTGTGAAAAGCACCTCTCTGGGTACTGTAACTGATGTTGAGGGTTTTTACTCGCTTGAAGTTCCTGGCGAAGAATCTATATTGGTGTTTAGTTCAGTAGGTTATTTACAAGAGGAGTTAGTTGTAGGGAACAAATCGGTCATTGATTTAGTCATGACACCTGATATTACAGCTTTAGAAGAAATCGTTGTAATTGGATATGGTGAAGTGAAGAAAAAAGATATGACTGGTGCTGTCGTTGCGCTTGATGAAAGTGAAATGACTACAGGAGGAAATGTTTCTTCAGTAGCGCAAATGATGCAGGGCCGAGCTGCGGGTGTTGAGGTATCTACAGAAAGTTCAGAGCCAGGGGCAAATTTGTCCGTAGTGGTAAGAGGATTAACTTCTATTAGCAATAGTAACCAACCTCTATATGTAGTGGATGGTTTTCCAATGAGCGCAGGAGTTACACTCAATCCTACAGATATCGAAAGAATAGACATCCTAAAAGATGCTTCAGCCACGGCTATATATGGTTCTAGAGGATCTGCTGGAGTCATTATGATTACCACAAAAAAGGGCAATCGAGGTAAAGTACAAGTTTCTTATGATGGCTACGCAGGTGTACAACAGATAAATAACACTGTTGACTTTATCAACTGGAATCAATATTATCAGTCGACCAACATCAGATGGGAAGAAAATCGTTCATATGATGGGAACCCATGGTATACAACAGAAGATATCACTGCTGGCACAAATGCAGTAGGGGAAGGTACAGATTGGCTTAATGAAGGCACACAAAGCGCTGCGATTCAAAATCATCAGATATCTATTAGTGGTGGAAATGAAAACACCAGATATTCGCTTTCAGGTAATTTCTTCCAACAAGATGGGATATTGCGTAAAAGTAGTTTTGACCGTGGATCTATACGTTTCAACTTTGACACAAAAATCAGCAAAAAAGCAAATATTGGCGCTCACATATATACACAACAAACTAAGTCAAAGGCTCAAAAATTAGATCCTGGAGCCCGCAACGAATCTGTAATGTATAAATTACTAACAGCAAATCCTGGAAGACCTGCTTTCAATGCAGACGGGTCACTTGGTCAGATAGCATTTTCCAGAGATAATAATCCGATTGTAAACCCCATCGGCCAAATGACAGTGCCAGATAGAGATTTAACATCTAACAGAACATATGTGAATTTATGGGCTGATATTGAGATTGTAGGAGGATTAGTCGCAAAATTAAATATTGGATACGACCAGTCTGCAAGTACTGCTTCGCAATACGTGCCCGGTATTTATACAGGTGAGTATGTTCCTGATTCTCAGAAAGGACAAATTATGGAAGATAAATTAAAAAATGCCTTGGTTGAAGGTACACTATCATATAATAAGACCTTTTCGGAAGTACATTCATTGACATTACTTGGCGGTGCATCGATGCAATATTTCGATAAATATAGTTTCGGTTTGGCAGGAGTAGGTTTTCCAACAGATAAAACTTCTTATTACGATTTAGGATCGGCATCGCAAGGATCTTCTATCCAAAGCTTTCGATCCAATTCCAAAATGGCTTCTGTGTTTGCCAGAGCAAATTATAGTTTCAATGATAAGTATTTGCTGACGGCCACAATAAGAGGTGACGGTGATTCTAAATTTGGCGCAAACAATAAATGGGGTGTATTCCCTTCAGCCTCTGCAGCATGGAGAATTTCTGAAGAAGGATTTATAGAAAATATTGGGGTTATAGATAATTTAAAAATTAGACTCGGGTATGGTGTCACAGGAAACAATAGTTTTGGAGCTTATACAGCCCTCAATCGAATTGGAGCTACTGGTCCTTATACATTCAACGGCACTAGCGTTTATACGGGTTTGGGAGCGGCTGATAATTTTGCTGCAAATCCTGACTTACAATGGGAAACCTCCACAATGTTAAATTTAGGTCTTGATTTTGGATTATGGGAAAGCAGGCTAACTGGTAGCATTGAAGTTTATAACACAGATACAGAGGACCTTATAATTGACAAAAGCATATCTGCAGCATCAACTGGCTATACAATAATAAGAGCCAATGTTGGAGAGATTAATAATAAAGGAATAGAATTAACAATTGGAGGTGATATCATTGATAATAACTTTAAATGGACATTGATGGCAAATGCCTCAAGAAACACCAATAAGGTTATCAAACTTGATGAAGATAATTTTATAAAAATTCGGGTAGATAAAGAACCCGCTGGCGGAGCAAGCCGAGATGTATATACTGAAATAACTCCCGGACAACCAATTGGAAACTTTATTGGCTACGTGTATAGAGGAGTGCTAAATTCTGGTGAAGTATATGCACCACAGCCCTTGACATCAAAAGCTGGGCAAGCTCTATATGAAGATATAGATAATAGTGGTGAAATTGATCAGGATGATCGAGTATTGTTAGGAAATTCTACTCCTGATTTTATTTACGGTATTAATAATAGATTTAGCTACAAAGGCTTGAGTATAGACTTGTTTTTTCAAGGAGTTCAGGGAAATGATGTACTTAATCTTAGACGACTTATGATTGATGAAAAGAACACACCTGCTTCTTTAGAAAGATATAATGGGGCTAATACAAACGGGTCTCTACCAGGAGACGGGTACTTCTATGGTGGAGCTTATGGGTCCTATGTAAATAATAAGTTTGTTGAAGACGGATCGTACCTGAGATTAAAAAATGTGATTATTACTTATAAATTAAATACTAAAAATATTAATTGGTTAGGTAATGTGGAATTTTATGTTTCGGGACAAAATCTTCTAACATGGACCAATTATAGTGGATTTGACCCCGAAGTAAGTTTTTATTCAGGAAATGGCATAGGAAGGGGTATTGATGATAACGGATATCCAAATGTGAAAACCTATACCGGCGGTTTAAGAATAACTTTTTAATTAATTGTAAAAATGAGAATCATGAAAAATATAAAAACATTATTGTTAACATTTACTATTTTATTGGGAAGTTTTGTTTCGTGTAAAGAGTATCTGGAAGAAGATGTATATTCTGATTTATTGTCAGGGACTGCCTTCCAGACAACAGAAGATGCAACAGCCGCTGTAACAGCTGTTTACCGTGCACTAAGAACAACTGCTAGAGATTACTACCAAACTGATTATCTTTTTACAAGCGATGTCGCATCTGACCAAGGTCGAAATGCCATTGGAACCGATAGAACAATCGAAATGGAATTGGGTACCTGGGACGACAACGAGCCTTTCATAGAATCTCTTTGGATTAGGGCCTATGGATTGGTATCTGCAGCAAATATTGCTATAGAAGCTCTTAAACAAGTACAAATGGATGAGAATTTAAAAAATCAGTATATGGGTGAGGTAAAATTTCTTAGGGCGCTTGGCTATTATGATTTAACATTCCATTTTGGCGATGTTATTTTAAATCTAGGAGAAAATAAAGAAGGAGCTGATTTACCTCTATCGCCGCAGTCGGAAGTTATTGCTGTAATTATCGCCGATTTAGATGAAGCAGTTAATTTACTTCCTGAAATGTCTACATACTCTATCGAAGATATTGGTAGAGCAAGTAAAGGGTCTGCATTATCATTAAGAGCAAAGACATATTTAAATGCCCGTCAGTGGCAAAAAGCAGCTGATGACGCACTTTTAGTAATCAATTCAAAAAATTACGAATTATTTACGCCGTATAATGAACTATTTAATAGAGATAATATAAATGCTAAGGAGTTTGTCTTTTCAATGAAATCCGTTGCACTTGGAGATAAAAATGCGGTACCAAAAACTTATTTGTCTGTAAATACACTTACAAGAACTGTGCAGAGTGGTGGTTGGGGAAGAATAACTTCGACTGTGGAGTTATACAAAAGTTATGATCTAAATGATGATCGCAGAAAATTAATGGCCAACGGGTATCAGTTCAGACAGAAAGAATGGATACCTGGTGAAAGTACGCATTCATACTACGCAATCCCAGATACTCCGGAATACACTGATCCGGGACCAGGAATTGGTCAATCAATTTTTGATTTGATGGATGTTTCGGTAATAAAATATGAGCGTCCCAGAGGGCTTGGTGAAGGCGGCACATCTCATGATGGCGGGTTAAATTTTCCTATTCTTCGATATGCAGAGGTAATCTTCACTAGAGCAGAAGCACTAAATGAACTGTCAGGTGGTTCTGCCGAGGTAGTAAATTTGGTGAATCAAATTCGATCAAGGGCAAATATCGATGATTTACCAACTGGGTTAGATCAGTCTCAACTTAGAGATATAATTTTGGAAGAAAGAGGTAAGGAATTTTATTTGGAAGGTAAAAGAAGGATTGATTTAATCAGGCATGATAAATTAATAGAACTTTGGAAAGCCAGTTTGGAAGCCCGATATCCTACGGATAATTTTAGTTACATAACTAAAGAAACACATACTTATTATCCAATCCCTGCTGTTGAAAAGGATACAAACTCTCAAATAAATTAATGGGGAATTAGCGAAAGGAATAAGAAGAAATAGTTGGGCAAAAGGTCCAATTATTTCTTTTGATAAAAAGGTTACGTTTTTCTAAAAGTGTTTATTATAAGGCGGAAGTATTTTTTTTGAAGCCACATGTAGAGTATTGTTTGAGTTTTAATCTTTTTGCAATAAACTATTGTCTTTGCCTTTTATCCTTAAATAATACAAATAATTCAAACTATAGGAAGTGCCTAAACGGAAGCGATTATTCTTATGAAAAGATTTACATTATTTTTTTTATTTGCCTCACTATTTGCTTGTACGCATGAAAATCATTCTCTGACGATTTGGGCTATTGGCGATGGCCTTCGGGTTGACCCTATTTCTGGAGAAATTTTAGAAAATAAACAAACGGCTTTTGGGTCGGTGGTTGATGAGGGTGTAAAGAAAAAAAATTGGATATGGAATGTAGATAAATCAACTATTTCACTGAAAGCCGCAAGCAATGAAGTAGTGGCTTGCCAGATAATAATTGAAACTAATCAACCTATTAATGCAGTAAATATCCAGAAATCAGATCTTATTGGATCCAGTGGGCATAAAATTTCATCAACCAATATTAAACTGTTTCGTCAATGGTATCATTTTGTATCCAAAAGCGAAAAGCCAAGACAAGGCGTTAGATATCCATTGGATTCAAAATGGTTTCCTGATGCACTAATTCCTTTCTCATCTGATAAACATGGAGCGCCTTTTAGTATCCCGGGAGAAGATTTTTATTCCATTGATAAAAATGGGAAACCGGATATGACCCTGAACAACCAGACCAATCAGGCTGTTTGGTTAGATTTATATGTACCAAACAATACTCCTCCCGGAGTTTATCATGGATATTTAATGATATCAGCAGAAAATGAAGCTGAACAAAAAATCAAACTGGAAGTAAAGGTTTTTGATTTTAATATACCGGACGAGTTTCATACAACTTGGGAGTTTATGGAATATGGCAGGATCGCTCAAGGGCCGGCAGAGCTAGAGCTAAAAACCTATCAAATAACAAAGCAGCATCGAGTTACCTTATCATCCACGGGAGTTATGCCTGACACAATAGGTGGGGGATATGAAGTGAAATTCGATTGGGGGAAATTTGATAAGCGATGGGGGAAATATTTTGATGGAAGTGCCTTTGTTGAAGGACCGGGCAAAGGACAGCCTACGACACATATGCTATTGCCATTTGATGCACTGATAAGGCGGTATGATAAAAGTAGTAGGCCATGGTGGGGCAAAAACTGGCCATTCGCAATACCCGGCGATAGTACAAATCAGCATTTCACTCCGGAGTACGATGAGGCTTTCAGTAAAAAATTATTCGAATTTGAAGATCATTTTAATCAACGTGGGTGGAGGAATACCAAAATGTTGTTTTGGCCGGAAGGTGTGGATGAACCACAACCAAATCATGGGGAGGTGGGCCGTAAAACATTGGATATGGCAAAACACTATGGCAGGTTGCTTGAAAATAGCGGTACTGAGCGAATAAAGTACCGCTTGGATATTGGAGGAGGATTGTATTCCAGTATAGACTTGAATGGGGATGGCATAATTGAACCAAAATCAAAGGAGGTAATAGATTATATTCAGGAAGTGATTGACGTTTGGAATTGCTCTGGAAAATGGATAGAACCCGATCAGCTGAATATGAAAAAAGGTGAAAATCGGTGGACGGATGTATGGTTTTACAACGGTTATCCTCCGGCGACAGGCACAATGATGATCAATGGTGAGTCACTAGGATTTAGAACATGGCAATGGATGGTATGGAAATATCGACTTTCAGGAGTTTGTGATTGGGAGTTTGGGTTACCCCAGGGAAAGAATGTATTTCGTGAAACTATAGTCCATGATTCCGTAGGGTATCCTTATCTTAGAAATATGTATATTTTTCCAGGTGAACAGATTGGGCTACCAGGAGAGCCACTACCATCAATACGATTAAAAATGATTCGGCGCAGCATTCAGGATTATGAATATATGTGGCTTCTTTCAAAAAGAACCAATGATGATGGAGCATCAGCAGACAAAATAGTTTGGAAAATTCTAAAACGAGGTTTGAGGGAGTCATCTCCTTATTGGCCTGAATATAAAGATGACCCAAACAATTGGTCTCACCGGCCTGAAGATTGGTATGATGCCAGAATAGAATTGGCTTCGCAAATCGAACAACCAAAAGCGAACTAAACCATGAATGTGGTTATTGAAAATTTATCGAAAAAAATCATTATAGTTTGATGAAGCATGAAATTTTTTTTAAAGTTTAGAAAGCTCATAATTTCCAGACAGCATATCAATAAAATCTCACTAATTGGATTATTAGTCTTATTAATTTCTTCGACACCAATTTTTGGTGAAATTCCAGCCTTCCCTAGAGCAGAAGGATATGGAGCGAAGAATATTGGAGGGAGTGCTCCTTTACAACGTGGCAATGCCCAGGTAAATGCTATTCACAATTTTTCGAAGCAAGGTCCATACTCCAATTCATATTCTTATGAAATAACATCAAGTGGGGATGCGATTCCTGCGTGTCCAGTATTATATGTATATGGTAATATCCGTTCCACGCAACTTAAACAAACATATCCTAAGTGTGTAGGCAATAGTCATCTGGATGAATTATTAAGTGAAACCTGTCAGGCAGCTTACACCATGGCTTACATCAAATACACCTGTCACCATTACGGAAATGAGTTTTATTATTCAGAGGACATCATGTTAAATATGGGTGCTTTAAGGCCATTTCGTGATGCTGTGGATGAAAGAGTAATTGCTGAATATCTTTCGAGGACAGGGCAAATAATTGATAATGTCGTTTTCCCTGACGACTTTCCTACCTTTAAAACCTTAGCTCCTCCTACAGATAGCGACAATGACGGCATGCCAGACAAATTGGAAACCGCAAACAACCTGAATCCTGCCGTACCGGATAATAATACCTTGATGTCCTCCGGCTTTACTGCCATTGAAGTATACATTAACGAGCTCGCAGATCCTCCCATTATCCTGTCAACCGATGATTTTATTGATAATCACAATAAATCCATTTCCCCAAACCCTACATCCAATATTTTTACCATTAGTTTAAAAGTCGATGCATTAATTAAGGCATTTGTATATAGTGAAATCGGGAAACAAATAAAAGAGGTAACTTCAAATGAAATAACACTAATTAATTTACCTGATGCTATTTATTTTGTAAAAATCATTACCCAAAGTGGTAATACGGTGGTTGAAAAAGTGGTTAAAATGTAAGGTTTGAAAAATACGTGGGATTGATTTTTTAGAAATATGTATGACGGATTAAATTCTATTGCGGGAAAGATTTATTCTTTACTGATTGTGTTCCTCATGAGTGCTTGTGGTCAGTTGGAAGAACATGCCGCTCCGGTATTACTACAATTAATGCCATCCGAAAAAACAGGCATTAATTTCCAAAATAATGTTGTTGAAACGCTAAATGAAAATGTATTCGCATATATCAATCACTACAATGGAGGAGGTGTATCGACCGGAGATATAAATAATGATGGTTTAGTCGATATTTATTTTAGTGCGAATTCAACTACAGGAAAGTTGTACTTGAACAAAGGAGGGTTTGAATTTGAGGATATAACCTCGGGGTCAGGATTAGATACCTTATCTGGATGGAAAACAGGGGTAGTAATGGTGGATATAAACCAAGACGGATTGCTCGATTTGTACCTATGTCGAGCAGGATGGCATACTCCGAAATATCGAAAAAATCTACTCTTTATTAACAATGGTGATTTGACTTTTTCAGAAAAAGGGAGGGAATATGGTTTAGATGATTCGGGTTATTCGACCCATGCTTCCTTTTTTGATTATGATTTAGATGGAGATTTGGATATGTATTTATTAAATCATTCACTAAATCCGAGTCGTGCTATAAATATTGATTATGGAGATGAAGATATTGATGCCAATATTGGTGACAAATTATATAAAAATACTGGAGGCGTTTATTCAGATGTAACAAGTTATGCTGGAATAAAGCAGTCCAAGCTTGGAGATGGACTTGGTGTGTCTATCGGAGATTTTAACAACGATTTATTTCCTGATATCTATGTATGCAATGATTTTATTGGCCGGGATTATTTATACATAAATAATGGAGATGGCACCTTCAAAGAAAATGCATTTGAGGCCCTAAACCATATATCATTATTATCCATGGGCGCTGATATTGCAGATATCGATAATGATGGTTGGCAAGATTTATTTGTTCTGGATATGCGACCATCTAATAATTACAGACGGAAAGTTAACATGACAATGATGAGCCAAAAAGTATTTTCAGATCTGGTAATGCTGGGTGGTCATCATCAGTATATGATCAATACCATGCAGCTTAATAATGGGAACGGGACTTTTTCTGATATAGGCTTTTTAGCAGGTGTATCAAGTACAGACTGGAGTTGGGGGCCACTATTTGTCGATTTAGATAATGACGGATTAAAAGATTTATTGATTACAAATGGCATGAAGAAAAACACCAATGATAAGGACTTTGATATGTACAGAGGAAAACGAACAAAACAAGAGTTTAGCAAACAAAATCCAAATTTTGAATCCATGATCTTTGAGCTATTGGGCAATGTCCCGGAAGAAAATGTAATGAATCAAGTGTATAAAAATATTGATGGACTCTCTTTTGATAACAACACCGAAAAATGGGGCATCACAATGCCTTCATTTTCTAGTGGCGTCGCCTATGCAGATCTTGACAACGATGGAGATATGGATTTAATTATCAATAATGTTGATCAGAAAGCCCATGTATATAGAAACAATGTAACCAATCTAAATGGCAATCACTATTTGAAAATAAAGTTGAATGGCAGCCTCTCCAATTTAAATGGAATTGGTGCCAAGGTAATGATTCAAACTGGAGGGGAAAAGCAATTTTTGGAACAATATGTAAGCCGAGGGTATCAATCAAGTGTTGATTTTACATTGCACTTTGGGTTGGGGAAGGCAACTTTAGTTGATAATCTTACCGTTATTTGGCCTGATGGAAAAGTAAGCAAAAGTGAGAACATAGAAGTAGATAAAATGATTACGATTGATCATCGATCTGCGTTCTCTCGCGAAGCAAAGGAAGACAGCAAGCAACTTTTATTCTCTGAAGTTACAGATACTTTTGGATTGAAACATTTACACATTGAAAACACATATAATGACTTTGAAAAAGAAGTTTTATTACCACACAAAATGTCAACACTTGGACCTGCCCTGGCCATTGGCGATATCAATCAAGACGGGTTAGAAGACTTTTTTATAGGTGGCTCCATGGATCAAGAAGGATCACTTTATATTCAAAATGATAATGCAACTTTTAGCAAAACAAAGCAATCTGAAATAATATTGGATAAATATCAGGAAGATATAGATGCTTGCTTTTTTGATGCTGATGGAGACGGAGACCTGGATTTATATGTGGTAAGTGGAGGTAATGAGCTTCCTGAGGGAAATGAATATTATCAAGATCGGTTGTACCTCAATAATGGTAGTGGTTCTTTTGCAAAGTCAAACAATGCCCTTCCTCAAATAAAATCCAGCGGTGGAGTAGTCCGCTCCTATGACTTTGATGGAGACGGTGACTTAGATCTTTTTGTAGGAGGAAGGCAGTTACCAGGAAAATATCCAAGAACTGGTCGAAGTTATTTATTGGAAAATGATGCAGGAATATTGAAAGATGTGACAAGTATCCATTCTCATGCGTTGGAGTATCCGGGTATGGTGACCGATGCGCTTTGGTCCGATTTTGATGGGGATGGCAGTAAAGATTTGATTCTTGTCGGCGAATGGATGCCGGTTACCATATTCAAAAACAAAAATGGAACGCTCACAAAATATAATGAAGATTCTACACTAAGTAATAGCCAGGGATGGTGGTTTAGCATTGCTGAAGGTGATGTGAATATGGATGGTCGAATGGATTACATAGTGGGAAATTTAGGAGAAAACTATAATTATCAATCAAGACCTGGAGCACCATTTAGTATGTTTTCAAAAGATTTTGATAACAACGGGTCATTGGATATTGTATTAGGTTATTATGAGGAGGATATTCTTTACCCATTGAAGGGCAAAGATCTCTCTTCTCTGCAAATCCCAGGACTAATGAAAAAATATAAAGACTTCCATTCTTTTGGGCTGGCAACATTAGAAGATGTATATGATGTGGAGTCATTAAAAAAGGCAGACTTGTTTGAAGCAAAGACATTTTCCAATAGCATTTTTATCAATTATAAAGAAGGTTTTGAGATGATGAAACTTCCAAAAATAGCCCAGATATCTGCTGTTTTTGGAATCGTTTATGACGATTTTGACGAGGACGGATTCAAAGACATTATAATTGCCGGAAATCTTTACAATTCTGAAGTTGAAACACCACGTAACGATGCGGGTAACGGCATGTTCTTAAAAGGAAATGGAAAAGGAGATTTTATACCGGCCCGAGGATATGAATCCGGATTATTTATACCTGGTGATGTAAAAAAACTTAAGGCAATTAAACTTGGTGATTCAAATATAAAAGGAATCATTTCAGGCATAAATAATGACCTTGTCAGGTTGATAGTTGCTCAATAAACTACTATCGGCTAAAAGACCATTAGGTTTGGCTTCGCCTAAGGGCGACTAAAGTTACTCCACCGTGGCAAACTCCGCATCATTCTTTTCATTGTCATCCTGTTTCTTTATGTATTCCATTATTATCTCATCTGTTACATTTCCAAATATCGCAACAAACCCCTACCCCAAGATGGCTACCCCTGAAAAGCCTGGGAAATTGCTTGTTCTCCTGCATCAATTTGTACGAACTCTTACCCTTTATGTATTGTACCAATTTCGATATCGCTAAATGAGTTGAGCCGATACAAATACATGTATATGATCTTGGAAAACATGACCTCTCAATATCTCAACATCATTCACTTTACATATCTCCCTTACCAGTTCGCGAACTTGTTTACCTACCTCCCCCTAACAATTTTTCCCTATGTTTTGATTATCCATACGATGTAATACTTGAAATCATAAGTCGTATGTGACGTCTTTCGATAATTTTGCATATTTAAAAATACAAAACTAAAGTTGTCGACTAAAGGTGTGGAGTTTTCCGCCAAATTGATACATTAATAAGATAACCATGGAAAAACAGATCATACTTCATTTCCTGATGCAACACTTGTTGTCAATACCATCATTAATAATTTTTATATTAATTTTTGAGACTCTCAAATCTGGAGTAGCACCAAACAAATTAATGCTCATAAATCCAAGGGATCAGATGGGGGAAACTGCTACCAATAAAATGATTGAAATGGATTATAAAGTAGTTAAATCAGCTTTTTATGCATCTAGCTTAAAAGAAAAATTGCAGATAAAAAGTTGGGATGATCAACAAAGTGTTGAAGACATTTTTTCAGAATGGCTAAAATAGTAAACTTGATGATACCACTTTGCAGTAACACATTTTATACCATGATCTGGTATTAGGTTAACTAAATGCTCCTGTGACCAGATTAAATAATTATTTAAAAATAGGCAGGAAGTAGAATAATATTGAATTGTTGTGAGGATGGACTAAGTAGATTCACACATTTGAAAGATACATTATTTTAATTGCGCATTTTCAAACACACATTTATAACAATGAGAACACAAAAATCAAATTTAAACAGAAGACAATTTGTAGCAAAGAGTACCATTGCTGCCGCTGCCGTTTCGCTTACCCCTGCCATAGCATTCGCAGGAAACAATATAGCAAAGGAAAAGACCAAAGTTGTCTTGGTTGGAACAGGTTCAAGAGGCAGCAGCACCTGGGGAAAAGCGCTAGTTGGCCCCTATGCAGATTATGTAGAAATGGTGGGGTTATGCGATATCAACTCAAAACGTCTGGAAGTTGCAAAAGAGATAATCGGAATAAAAGTAAAGACCTATCATTCCAACGATTTTGACTTAATGATCAAAGAACAAAAACCAGATGTGGTCATTGTAACTACTGTTGACAGTTTTCATGTGGACTATATTGTAAGAGCCATGGAGTTGGGGTGTGATGTGATTTCTGAGAAACCAATTGCTACGGAAGCGGACCAGTGTCAACGAATTATTGATACCGAGAAAAAAAACGGTCAAAAAGTGAATGTTGGATTTAACCTCAGGTTTGGAAATGAATCTATGGAGATGAAGCGTGTCTTATCTTCCGGTGTATTAGGCAATATAATATCTATTGAATTTCAGGAATACCTCGATACATCACATGGCGCTTCATATTTTAGACGTTGGCATGGAAAAATTAAAAATTCAGGTTCATTGTTGGTTCATAAGTCAACACATCATCTTGATCTAATCAATTGGTTATTAGAAGCCGATCCAGTAGAAGTTCAGGCAATGGGGAAAGTGGCATATTACGGATCGAATGGAAAGATTAGGGGTAAGAATTGTAGGAATTGTGAGTTTACCAGTTCTTGTGAATTTTATTGGGATATGACGAAGGATCAAAAATCTATGAAGTTGTACGGAGATTGTGAAGATGTAGATCACTATTATCGTGATGGGTGCGTTTGGGATAAGGAAATAGATAGCCAGGACACAGCTTCGGTACAGGTACATTACGACAATGGTACACAATTGACCTACACCTTAAATGCTTTTCTTCCATTTGAGGGTCAACTCTTATCATTTTCTGGAGAGAATGGGAAATTGGACGTAAGGATGTATCACAGACAGCCATGGGAAGTTGGAGCTCAATACGAATTTAGATTGACAAAAAATAGGGAAGAGACAAAGATCTGGACCTTGAACCCTTCTACAGGTGGGCATGGTGGGGCAGATGAGCGGGTGAAGGATTTGCTTTTTAAGCCAAACCAACCAGATCCAACCGGTCAAAAAGCTGGAAGCAGAGCAGGAGTTTTGTCGAGTATAATTGGAATTGCGGCAAGGAAATCGATCGAGACAAAACAAGTTGTTAAAATTTCGGATTTATTAAAATTATCTTGATAATTAAAGCATTTACTTTTATTGAATTAGGCACATAATAAATATGTTGGATTATGTATTTAAGTGACAGATATTCAGTATATTGTATTGTGATTCAATCAATTATAAACTACTGATTATGGAGAAAAGATTCAAAA
>CAYREN010000071.1:0-16656 GCA_964423255.1 uncultured Roseivirgaceae bacterium
CACACGTTTATCGCAATTGCTGTTTGCACCTTATATTAATTCAAAATCAAATAAAAAGGGCCTGTTGATTACAGGTATTTATTTGCGAATGATCGCTCTGGCCGGAATGGCTATCATCTTCTTTTCTTATGATAATTTTTCCAATACGATTATCATCTTACTTGTATTTCTGCTTATGACCGGTTTTTCGCTTGGCGGAGCTTTTGCAACTATATCCTACACAGATATTCTTGGAAAATCTATTTTGGAAAATTTGAGAAAGTCTTTTTTTTCTATGCGTCAGATTATTGCAAGCAGTATCACAATAATTTCAGCATGGTTTGCAGGATACATTTTAAAACAATATGAATACCCGGTAAATTATGTGTATGTTTTTATAATTGCAGCTTTAGCTCTGTTGGTGGCATCATTTGGGTTTTGGAATATTAAGGAAGTTAAGATGCCTGGCTCGAAATTGAAGAAAAACATTTTTGTTTCCATTGTTGACGAATTAAAAGCAAATAAGCAGCTTCCATTTTACCTTTTAATTACAAATACACTTGGTCTTGGTTATGCTATTTTGCCTTTTATTTTATTACTGGGAAAAGAGCAAGGTGATATGGGAGATTCATTTGTAAGCAATTTATTGCTCACAAAAATGTCAGGATTAATTCTTGCAAGCGTATTAATTTTTTTCTTCTCTAAAAAAATGAAATATGCAACAATGCTAAAAAGTACTTTTGTACTGGCAATTGTTTTTCCATCAATTGCGTGGATATTTAGCGGACATGTTGAAGCGTATTATGTAACATTTTTCCTTGGCGGTATGTACGGTAGTTTATTCTTAGTATCAACCGGAGGGATATTACTGGAAATTTCCAATTCTACCAATAGATCAATTTATGCCGGCATTTCAGGGGCTGGAAATATATTACCAACGCTCATTCCATTGGCCACAGGAATAATCATAGCACATCTGGGATTTCAGGCATTTTTTCTAATTAATATAATTATCACCTCAACTGCCCTCTTTTTTATTTATAAACTTAACTGCCTAAAATAGTTTGAGTAAAATTGGGAAATGAAATTTCCAGAGGCAAAATCATTGAAGCTTAAATAAAATCTTAATCAATTTTTTTTGGATTATTCAGGTGTCCATAAAAATATAACGAGTGACTTGTGACAGTAAAATCGAATGTTTCCTCCACAAGTTTCTGAATTTCCATTACGCGAGGGTCACAAAATTCAAAGATCTGCTTGGAATCGGTACAAATCACGTGGTCATGTTGTCTGAACCCGTGGGATTTTTCATATAGAGATAAATTTTTACCAAACTGGTGTTTTTTTACCAGCTCGCAATCAAGTAAAAGATCAAGTGTATTATAAACGGTCGCACGACTAACCTGATAGTTTTTGTTTTTCATATTGATGTACAATGACTCCACATCAAAGTGCCCCTCATTTGCATAGATCTCTTCAAGTATTGCGTAACGCTCAGGTGTTTTACGCAATGCCTCCTTTTCCAGGTATTGCAGGAATATCTCTTTTATTTCTTCGTATTTTTCAGGTGAAATCATATCAGCTTTTGCCTTAAGATCAATAAACTATCGCAATTGCAAATTTAGTTAATTAGTTATCGATTAATTAAAATATCTTTCCATATCAAGATATAAATAATCTACGAAAACAAATGTTTAAAGGTGTGTTTATGCAAATTTTAAATACTCAGTTTGGCAGATATCTCAGTTCCATAACCAACTATATTGATGCAATCATTGAAGATGTCTACTTTGCAAAATGCATAATCCATAGCAGTTTCTACCATTCCTTTTACATTTACAAAATGAATATCATTAAATTGACCATAATTCCCATCATGATTATGCCCACTAAAGCATATCTTGAGCGTCTCATATTTTTTAAAAATATATAGAATTTCCAGGTCATTTAATAGGTTGTGCCGATGCGAAGGGAACAAAGGAAAATGACAAAAAATAATTGATTTTTGGCCGTTACTTTGTGCGCTTTCAAGCGTTTGTTGCAACCACTGTACTTGGTCTTTCCCTATGCCCCCATTCCAAAAATTGGCATTTACCATGCCATTTTCTTCCATTTTTATTAACCATGCTTTTGCCTGCTGGTGATTATCGGTGTCTTTAATATTGGCAAATGTACTTACATCATTACCATCCAACACGATGAGGCGCCAGTTGTTTATGGAAAAATCATAGTATTTTTTCATGCTGAGTTTATGATGAATTTCCGATTTATAAATATCATTTACCTCATAATCGTGATTTCCCAGCACATGATATACCGGAGCAATAGATTGATTTAAAAGAGGCAAGATCTCATCGAAGCTCTGCCAGTCACCATCAATGATGTCTCCCATATTAATTACAAAATTCAAATGGTGTTTATTGAACTCTTCAATGGCAATTTTTAACTTAGATAGTGAATTTCTAAAATGTCGATTTTTAAATGTTTCTGCATCACAATATTGCAGATCTGCAATGACACCGAAAGAGAAAATGGAGTTTGAATCTTGCTTATTTTCCATTGGTTTCTTGTAAAAGGCAATTATAATGAAATTGGTTGATGCCTTAAATTTTCTATCTCCATGCTATTAAATCCACTGTCGTTCAGATATTTACAAAACTCATTGGTATATCCATGCATGGTTATTATTTTTTCTGCTCCGCTTTCTTTCACGGCTTTGATCAACCCATTCTGATCTGCATGATCAGAAAGTATAAAGCCTCGATCAATTTTACTTTTACTAAAATGTTTGTTTACCTGAATCCATCCTGAAGCTGTTGCCCTGGATATTTGACCCAATTGTTGTTTCAACCTGCCAGAGGTAATGGAAGGTGGTGCAATTATCAAATTGCCTTTTATATCTTCAGATAATATATTCTTGAAAATAGGAATCGTATCCGGGAGTTTTCCGCCATCTTTTTTTATTGCATTATTTATAATGTCAATGGATCTGTGAACATAAACAGGACCTATATCATGATCAATATTTTTTATTATATTTTGAGCTTTTCCCAGTGCATATCCAAATAAAAGCGAAGTGATTCCCTGCTCCCTATTTTCCCTCCACCAATTATTTATTTCATTATAAACTATTTGCTGTTTAGGCCATTGAAAAATGGTCAACCCAAAGGTACATTCTGTAATAAAAACATTGCATTTTACGGGTTCGAAAGGCGTGCTTAAATGATCGTCAACTAATTTATAGTCGCCGGAAACTACCCAAGTTTCTCCTGATGATACAACTTTGATTTGAGACGATCCATAAATATGCCCTGCTGGATGCAGGCTTACCTTCACACCATTTATAGATATTTCTTCTTCATAGCCAACAACTTGTACACGTATATTTTTTCCGATTCTGGTCTTTAGGAGAGGTGCGGTACTTTTGTGAGTCAAGTAAAATTGATGACCAGGTTTGGCATGGTCGGCATGGGCATGGGTAATAATATTTCTTTTTACACTGCCAGATGCGTCGATATAAAAATCACCATTTGGGCAATAAATTCCGTTTTTAGTTAATTTTAAAATATCCAATTTCCTCAATAAAAAAAGCAACCATTCCGACTGCTTTATTTTACTTTTTTAGCAAAACCTATTTAAATACTCTCTAAATATTATGAATTATATACATAAGATAGAAATTCTTTTCTCGTTTCGTCTTTACCAAATTTACCTTGGTAAAAGGAAGTTACAGTACTACTTGATGTATCTTGAATGCCTCTGGATGAAACACACAAATGTTCGGCATCAATCAATACTGCTACATCTTTAGTTTGTAAGATAGTTGTGAGTTCGTTACCAATTTGCACGGTGAGGCGTTCTTGCACTTGTGGGCGTTTAGCAAAATACTGAACTATTCGGTTGATTTTCGATAATCCAATTACTTTTCCGCTACTTATGTAGGCAACATGTACCTTACCGATTATTGGCACAAAATGATGCTCGCAATTAGAAAAAATGGTGATATTTTTCTCAACCAACATTTCGTTGTAATTGTATTTATTTTCGAAAAGCTTTATGTCGGGCTTATTTTTTGGATTTAATCCGGAAAAAATTTCCTTGACATACATTTTTGCAACCCTTTCAGGTGTTCCATTAAGACTATCATCTGTAAGATCAAGGCCCAATATCTGCATGATTTCCGAAAAATGTTTTTGAATCAATTCAATTTTTATTTCATCATTCAGATCAAAAGCATCTTCTCGCAATGGTGTTTCATGAGATGTCCCAACATGATTATCCCCTACTTCATCAACTGTCAACCCATTAATTTGATGGGTATTCCACAAAGTTTCTTTCTGTTTCATATAAGATTACTTTTAAATCAAGTTGTTTGTCAATTTCTTTTCTTAGTATTTTCCAGATTACTAAAACAATGTTCTCGGCAGAAGGAATTAGATTTTTAAATTCTTCAGTGTCCAGATTAAGGTTTTTGTGATCAAATCTCTCCAATACATATTCATTAATAATTTTACTCAATATCTTCATGTCCATCACATAGCCTGTTTCTGGATCAGGTATCCCTGAAACTTTTACAATTAGCTCATAATTATGCCCATGAAAATTTGGGTTATTGCACTTCCCAAATATTTTTTTATTTTTTGTGTCAGACCATTTGGAATTATGTAAACGATGCGCAGCGTTAAAATGTTCTTTTCTGCAAATTGTAACTTTCATACGATTAATTAAACATCAAATAAAATCATTTGTTCAGGATAAATGAACAATACCATAGGTATAATTGAAAATTTGTATAAAATTTTTTGCTGTTTTTGAACTTTTCAGACAAAAAATAAAAATATTTAATTGGTTATATCACAATATTGTATGCGCCCTGCAAGCTTATTGAATAAATGTTAAAACCTAAGTTTTGTTTAAATACCACCTCAGATGCATTTTCATCTATCGTAGCATCGAGAATTAGATTTTTAATTTTCACTAATTTTTCCAATTCAGAAATGTCCCGTACCATATTTTTGCCGATCACCAGATAATCAATGGAGATAGAAGTATAATTTTCAGAAATATTTGGCAATTTATTGAGGATCAATATTGATTTGCCAAACCATTGGATTAAAATATTTTCACCAATTTTTTTTACGAGGCCTAATTTCTCCAGGTCATAAATATTTTCGATCAAATGAAATTTTCTATTGGGAGAAATATTATAATCTACCTGGTTCTTAATCTGTTTTTCAAAATGTTTTAAATCGGTATAGCAATTTCTATCCAAAAAAATATCAAAATTATTTTTAAAATTGGAATGATAAAAAACTATTTCTCGTTGATGAGATTTCATATAAAAATCTGCCACCATTAAAATGCATAGTATGACCAAGGCAGAAGAAAAATATCTGAAAAAATTTAACTTTTTAGAAAAGAGAAAGTTTGATAAAAAAATCACTGAAAAAATAATCAGAAAAACATAACTGGGTTTCAGGTATAAATTTTCTGCTGCCGCAAAAGGAAAGCAGCTAGTCGCTATTAAAATTTCATTGTATACGTAAACCCATCCTTCTAACAATTTGCCTAGTAAACCAGATATTATTTCTAAAGGTGAAGACACTAAAATTAATAGTCCTCCTCCGATGGTAATCATTGCTGTTGGTATTGCCACTAGGTTTGTCAATGGAAACATTAAAGGGAATTGATTGAAATAGTAAATTGCTATAGGAAATGTGGCAATTTGAGCAGATAAAGAGAGTACAGTAACCTGCCAAAAAAATCTTAAAAATCTATTTTTAATAAAAATGAGATTATATATTTTTTCATATAAAAATATAATGCCAAATACTGCGGCATACGATAACTGGAAAGAAACAGAAAAGATCAGATTTGGAGCATACAAAAGAATAAAAAATGCAGAGGCCAATATCGTATTGTAAATGCTACTTTTCCTTCTAAAAAAATCAGCAATTATTATAAATGATATCATTATGGAGGCTCGCTGAACTGATGGAGATAATCCTGTAATAAATGCAAAAGACCAAATGCCAAATAGGGTAATTGCAAAATAAATTAAACGAAATTTGCCTTTTTTTAAGAACCTGACCAGTGTAGAAATAATTAAAAAAATGATCCCGACATGTAATCCGGAAACAGCCAAAATATGAGCTGTACCTGAAGAGGCATATACATAATTCATTTCAGGAGTAATTTCATCTCTTCTGCCCAGCAGCATCGCTTTTATCATATTTAGCTCTCTTTCTGAGGAAATATTTTTTGATAATATTTCCTCAAAATAATCTCCAATATATAGGTTTAAATATTTCAGAGATCTATTGTGGTTCTCGTTTGTTAACGCATAATCACCACCTGAAATGAAATCATTTAAATAAATACCACGCCTTTGCAAATATAGTGTATAGTCAAATGCATGAGGATTTTTTTGATTTTCAAGAAATTTGGGATACCCTTTAATCAATAATTTATCTCCATATTCAAAATCATTTCCTGCATTATTTTTGAAATATAAGATGGCGTCCGTGTTAATTGGTATCCATCTTTCATTAATATTCACTTGCTCAATATTTACCTTATACTTTGTCGTTTTAGGAGTTGAAGCTGGTTTGGAGTTTATTACAGCAGTGTAAAAAGTAGCCTCAGAAAATGTACTGACTGAAAGTGTAGGCCGATTATTCTGAAAGATTAATTGAGTGCTCAAATAACCCAATAAAACAAACGAAAAAAATCCTGTTGTACCAAATAAAAAATTGCCACTATAAAGTTTAGATCTCAGCAAAGAATATGCATGAAAAAGAAAGAATATAACGATAATTAACATTAAAATATAACACGACAATTTATCACATTTAAAAGATTCATTTATTAAAATTCCAATAATGAATGCCGAAGTAATTTTTAAAAATGGATAGCTTGTCCATTTCATTTTATAGCTGTTTATATATTAGGAATGAGGAAAAACTAAATATCTAAAATAGGATTATTCTATTAGAATTATAGGTCAGATAAAAACCATTTAGAATAATATATAGACAAAATATAATAACTCCAATATTGGGCCAAAAAATATCATTATCGGTCGAAAATTTACAGCATTTTTATAAAATAAACAGTTTTATGTTTTACCTTTTGACGACGTTTTTTATGTCCTCGATTTTTTTAGAGATATATGGACCAGGAAATTCTCTCCGCTCTTATAAATTCCTCTCACGAATCTATATTAACTACCAATTATTTGGGAAAGATATTGTTTTGCAATTCCTCTAGTGAAACGTTATTTAAATCCAGCTCAGAGCAACTACTAAAGCAAAACATATTCAATTTATTGATTAAAGAGGATGTTAAGGAAATTAAAAGGATTATAAGCCTTTTATCAGGAGATGAAAATAGTGCCTTATCTTATCTCGCTCGTTTCAAAGACAGCGTAGATACAAGACCCCTAAAGGTAGAAGTAAAGAAGTTGAAAGTAAATGAAAAGAGACATATCCTTTTCATTATAACACCACATACTAAGGAAGAGGAGGAGGCTCACAAACTGTATAAATTACTTGCCGAAAATGCCTATGACATAAATATTATGTTTGAAAACAATGAGCTGATTTATGTGAGCCCATCGGTGAAAGATTTTCTAGGTTTTGATGTAAATGAAATCGAATCTGTTGAAACCTGGAATGGATTTATCCATGATAATGATAAAATTAAATACCTCAAACAGTTAAAGGCTGATAGAGAAAATAAAATTCCATTTAGCTATTATACCTATCGGCAAATGCATAAGGATGGGATGTATCGTTGGTTTGAAACGAAAATCAGAAGAGAGTTTCGAGACCAGGAATTAGTTGTTGAAATGGCTACATCTGTCGATATTACACAAAGGAAGAAGTTTGAAGCTGAATTGGAACTGCAAAAGGAGTTTATCGAACAACTATTCGATACAGATCCAAACCTCATCTTTGTTCGTGATGGTAATGGTCAGATGATATATTGTAATAAGGCTGTCGCTGAACTTGTGGGAACCTCCAGAGAAGAATTTCTTTCCATAGAAAAAAACATGTTTCCTGCCACTGAAAAGGATTTTCAGAAGTATTTAGAAATGGAGGGGAAAGTTATAAATCAGGGAGAAGAGATTCTGATTGAGGAGCAAATTTGCGATAGCAAAGGAGTAATCCACTATTTTCAAACGATTAAAAAACCCTTAAAAACATCGAATGGTGACGTAAATATGCTAAGCATATCTACAAACATAAATAAAATTAAATATTACGAAAAGGAGACGCAAAATGCAATGAAGGCAAGAAATGAGTTTTTCTCTGCCATGAGTCACGAAATTAGGACTCCGATGAATGCCATATTGGGAATGAATGAATTACTGCTTAGACGAAAGCCAAGAAAAGACCAGGCAAAATTATTGCAGACGCTACATTTCTCATCTAAAAATTTACTTTCACTAATCAATGATATTCTAGATTTTTCAAAAATAGAATCGGGGAAATTAGAAATTGAAGAAGTTAACTTCAACATCAATGAGCTGATGGAGAATGTATTGGCAAGTTTGAGGCCCCGTGTTCTGGAAAAAAACATAAAAATTACCTGCAAGCGAGCAGATAACGTTCCGGAGGTAGTCAATGGTGATTATATCAAACTGAGTCAGATAATAAATAACCTACTGTCAAATGCTATTAAATTTACACAAAAGGGAAAAATTCATATTAATATAAGCCTTAAAAAACTAACAAAATCTGGCTATATAATAAAATTTGAATTGAAAGATACTGGCATTGGAATTCCAGAAGATAAAATAGATAATATATTTGATCCATTCCATCAGGCCAATAAAAGCACTACGAGGGTCTATGGTGGTACAGGTCTTGGACTATCAATAGTTAAAAACCTTGTAGAAATCCAAAAGGGAAAAATAAGTGTTAATAGCGAGGTAAATGTTGGGTCGGTATTTACTGTAATTCTACCGTTTAAAAAAGCAGATACAAGTTTGCCAATAAATAGTTTGCCTACTTCTAAAATCAGCGATTTCAAATGGAAAATGAAATTGCATGTATTATATGTTGAAGATGTAACGACTAATCAGTATTTAATTGGGGAGATATTGGGCGATTGGGGTATATCTGTAGAAATGGCATCGGATGGATTTGAGGCAATAAAAATGGTCGAGCCAAAGAAATACGATCTTATATTGATGGATATTCAAATGCCCGGCATTGATGGATTGGAAACCACAAGAAGAATAAGAGCGATGGATGATCCATACTTTAAAAACATTCCAATATTGGCGCTCACCGCCAGTACAACAGAAACAACAAGAGATGAAATATTCTTGTCTGGAATGCAGGACTTTATTCTAAAGCCAATAAATGTTGATGACCTAAGGGCAAAAATAATTGAGCACTCCAGCATCACTGATCAATTTAGGGATTTAAAAATAACCAGTGATGAAGAAAATGTGGTTGAGGAGGATAGTAGAATTGTTTTTGTCAGAACAGATAAACTTTTCTTAAGCAACTTGGTAAAGTATCAGGAATTTTTGAGAATGACCATAAATGAATTTAAAACCAACCTTGACTTATTGAAACTTTCAATTATTGATGAGGATTTGAAAAAATACCGACATATACGTCATCGAATGAAAAGTCTAATGGCAACTTTTGGCATGAAAGAGCTATTGATGCTACTCGATGAAATAAAAATAGCCCTTAACAAAGACACAATCACAAAGAAACAAAAAAATGAATTTGCCAAATCTTTGGATTACCACATCAACTTCTTAATAGACAGCTTCACCAATAAATTGGCATCGCTTAAATGGCAATAGTTTTTGGCAGCCTTGAAATATCTTAATAAATTATAGTATCAAAAATATTTCGCCGTCCAATAAATGGCCAAGTTTATTTTACCATTTTAATATGGTCAATGTCACACTCCTGAAAGATTGCTCCTCGCTTAACAAATCCAAATTTTGCATATAGCCCAGTAGCAGTTAATTGGGCATTGAGATATAATTCTTTATCTCTTAACCTGGTAATCGATTGAACATCATTCAATACCGCTTTTACGAGAGCACTACCTACTCCCATCCCACGATGTTCTTTGAGTACGGCAAACCTTTCCAATTTACAGCCATTTTCTGTAGTTCTCCACCTGGCAGCTCCGCATGGGATATTGTTAAAAAATGCTAAAAAGTGTGTGGATTCTTTTTCGAATTTATCTATATCTTCCTCGGCAGGAACATTTTGTTCCGAAACAAATACCTGACATCTAATCCTCATTGCTTGCTGAAGATTATGTTGGGATTGAATTTTTAAAACATTAACGTTAGGCCTATCACTTTTTCCCTGAAAATCTATCATAGGCCTTTATAATGTCCTTAACAATTTGGTGCCTTACAACATCCTTATGATCAAGCTCTACAAATCCAATCCCGCGAACATTTTTTAGCACACTAATGGCATCGTCAAGACCTGATTTTTGGTTGGGTTTCAAATCAACTTGAGTTCTATCTCCGTTGATAATAAGTTTAGAATTCTGCCCCAAACGAGTTAAAAACATTTTCAGCTGCATGGGTGTGGTATTTTGCGCTTCGTCAAGTAAAACGAAAGCATTACTGAGTGTACGGCCACGCATATATGCCAGTGGAGCAATTTCTATTACGCGGTTTTCACGATAGTATTTTAGTTTTTCACTGGGTATCATTTCATCCAATGCATCATAAACAGGACGGAGATAGGGATCAATTTTTTCCTGCAAGTCACCAGGTAAAAACCCAAGATTTTCGCCAGCCTCTACTGCAGGGCGTGTAATAATTATCTTTTTTATTTCTTTATTCTTTAATGCACGAACCGCCAGTGCTACTGCAATATATGTCTTGCCCGTTCCGGCAGGTCCAACAGCAATGACAACATCATTCTTTTTTACAGATTCTACGAAATTTTTCTGATTTGGAGATTTCGGTTTTATTGCGGCCCCACGGTTGCCATAAATCAATACATCTTCCATATGCATTTCTACGGCGACATTTCCTTGCTCAATATATGTTTTTACATTATTAAAAGTGACTTTGCCAAATTTATGGTAATGATTTACCAGCGAATTGAATAGTTCATTGACACGCAATATTTCAGATCCCGAGCCATGAATACGTATTTCATTTCCTCGGGAAATAATTTTTGTTTTAGGAAAAGACGTGGATATTTCCTTGATATTATTGTTATCTACACCAAGAAAATCAATCAGTGAGATATTTTCTAAAGTTATTACCTTTTCTACCAAACGTATTTTAATTAGTTGTTTACCTTATCGTTTATGGTCAAAAAATATTTACTTTTGCGACAACAATATTAAGCAATAATTCTCTTCTCTCTATGGCTATTATAACTTTTATGTCTGACTTTGGAATGAGCGATCATTATGTGTCAGCTGTAAAAGCAAAAATACTTTCTACAAACCCCAGCTTGAGAATTATTGACATTTCACATGAAATAGAACCATATAATATTGCTCATGCTGCTTATGTTTTGAAGCATGTTTACAAGGATTTCCCCAAAGGCACTATACATATGGTAGCCGTAAATTCTCACGGAGAGAAAAACAAAAGATATCTGTGTTTTAAAATTGACGATCATTTTTTTCTTGGTCCGGACAACGGGATTTTTAGTTTAGTATGTCAATCTGAACCGAGCATGATTGCAGAGCTATTTAACAGTGAGAACGATAATACATGCTTTCCGGCAAAGGATATTTTAGCTAAAAATGCAGCTTTGATAGCAAGTGGTTCTAGCATGAACGATATTGGAGCTTTTACTAAAGATTATTTGCAAAAGATTGATAGAAAATTCAGGGCAACCAAAAAACAAATATCCGGTAATGTAATTAAGGTAGATTATTATGGAAATCTTATTTCCAATATTGAAGAAGAAGTATTTAATGTTTTGAGGAAAGATAGAAAATTCCTTATTCAATTTGGCCGTGAAAAAATGGATAAGATCAACATTTCCTACAACGAAGTTGATGACGGTGATTGCTTTGCGATTTTCAACAGCCTTGGTTTATTAGAAATTGGCATCAACAAGGGCAACGCTTCCAGACTGCTTGGGCTAAAATATGATAGTGCAGTCAGCATCATTTTTGAGGATTCTACCAAGTAAACTTTGCAATTACCTTTCTTTTTCCAATACCCTCGTTCGGACTAAGGTTATGAAGGACGATAAGACATATATTTACTCTCTTTATCAATTAATTTAGTATATTATTTATCCAATATTAGTGAGGCGAACTAAATCGTACCATGGACAAGCTATACCTTTTAATCGTTGGGATATTATTAAGTCTTCATTCATTTGCTCAACATAATACTGTATTAGATAGCCTCTTGTCAAAGCTTGAGGAAGCAAACGAGGATACGATAAAAGTAGAGATACTTTTGCGCCTGTTTAATCCCACCGTTATAAATAATCTGGAACTAGCAGATAAATACACTGAAGAAGCATTGCATCTTTCTGAATACTTAATTTATGATAAGGGAATCGCTGCCGCATATCAGCGCAAAGGAATCTATTGGGGATACAAAGGAAATATTGCAAAAGCCAGGGAAAGCTATATTAAATCTATTGAGGTTCATAAACGACTTCGTCATCCGGTTGTAGCAGCCACGTTGATTCATAATCTAGGGTTGTTATATCAAGAACAGGGGATTTACGACAGTGCAATTATTTATGGAGAAAAGGCAGCAAATATTTTTCTTCAGTACAAAGACAGCTTGAAATATGCCAGCAGTCTTGATTTACTATCATCTATCCATGAAGAACAAGGCAATTATTTTCTGAGTTTAAAATTTGCCACAGAGGCAGCAGGACTTTTTCATAAATACGGTGATAAACTCAGAGAGGCCGATGCCATGGTAAAAATTGGAACTGGATATACGTTGAATCGCCAGTACCAACTGGCCATTGATTACTATCAATCGGCCATTAACTTGTACAAAATTTTTAATGACAGGTATTGGGAAAATTTTGCTCAGCAAAAAATAGCCAATGCATATATCGCAATGGATAATATATTTAAGGCTGATTCTGTAATTGATTATTCCCTGCTACTTAGCGATTCACTTGGGACTGTACAAATGCTAAGTGAAGGCTACGATATAAAGGGTGACATTTATTTTAAAAAGGGTAATTATAATATGGCAAAAGAGTATTATCAAAAAGCTCTTGATACAAATAAAGATGCAGTAGACAGCACATTTATTGCTACTGCTGTTATTTCAATTGGCAGATGTCATCAGCAAATGGGGAAAATGGATTTGGCGTTAATGGCATATTTAGAAGTATTACCAATATCAGAAAGAATGGATGTAAAAGAAAACTTGACTACAATCTACCAACATATTTCTCAGATCTATGAACATAAAGGTGAAAATTCATTGGCATTGAGATACTACAAAAAGTATAAAAATATTAAGGATATCATCTATGCAAATGAAAGGACGAGGCAATTTGCAGATATGCAAGCCAAATACGATGCTGAGAGAAAAGAACGTGAGATAGCCATTCAAAACCAAACTATTACTATTCTTCAGCAAAAAGCCGAAATTCAGGAATTGGTGCGTCTTCGATTGATAGTAAGTATTGCTGTTGTGATATTATTATGCTCGCTCAGTATTTATACATTTTGGTTGTATACAAAAAAGAATAAATTGAAACAGGAAATGGAGAGGGAGCGTTTGATCTACGAACTGGACATGAAAAAAAGGGAATTGACTACACGCACATTGCTTATCATCCAGAAAAACGAACTAATGGAGACGCTTCAAAATAAAGTGAAATCTTTACAAAATAAGGCTCAACACAATGGGGCATCTTTTACAGAAATATCAAATCTTATTAGAACAAATCGATTGATTGACAAAGATTGGGATAATTTCAAGTCGGTATTTGAGCAAGTGCATCCCGACTTTTTCTCAAAGTTAAAATCTTTGTATGCAACTATTTCACCTAATGAATTGCGGATGTCTGCTATGATGAAAATGAATCTGAATACTAAGGAAATGGCATCCATTCTTAACATAACTCCAGATAGTGTAAAAAAAGCCAGATACAGAATGCGTAAAAAATTTGATCTCGTTGCAGAATTGAGCGTGCAGGATTATTTGATGAGCTTGAAATGAATTTATCAATATGTAAAAAGTACTACAATATATATATATTCAATTTTAAAGCTTCCCTGTTGATCTTGATTTAATTTTAGATTTTAATTCTTCTATCAAATTTCTCTCAGTTTGTAATTCTCTACCCATTTTCAATTGCTTCTCCTGACTTTTCTTTTTATGTAATTCAAACTCCAATTCGAGTTCCTTGTATTCTTTATTGACCTTGGAGGTTATGCCATTGCTTCTCATAAAACTGCCAAATGCAAATATCCCAAATACCACCAAGGCGCCAATAATTAGCCATACGATCCAATGATATGTTGCTTTATTAATATTTATTCCAACAAAGGACAAACTTTCTCTCAATTCTTCACTTTTTGATAACTGATTTTCCAAATCTGTAATCCTGCTGCTCAATTGCGCAATTTGGCTTTTCTGATCAGCTACAGTACTTTTTAGTTTGCTAATCTCTATTCGGCTGACGCCAATTGAATCTTGCACCGCTTTTGAATATTGACTCAGGTTGGTCCTTTTTACTACTTTATAATCAGTATAAGATTCAGATTTATCCAGCATATTCTGAAATTGCTTTTTCAATGTTTGAGGTCCTGAAGCTTCTTCTGATGATTGCGAAAAACTAACGATTGGTGTTCCGGCAAGGAAAAATAGCGCTACTATTAAAATATGAATATTTATATTTTTCATTGGTAATTATTTTTTGATTTATTCAGTTTGTGAGATTTCAAATCAATTCTGAATATTATTATCCTTCTGATGAGGGAAATTCATAAATTGTGACAAACAAACCAAAACTTAAAACTTTCAACTATTAAGCACGCCAAAATTAAAAATGCTACATCTATTTACAAATACATATTTTAATAAAAAAGCACACATAATATACTACCTTAAATTTCTCAGTACTATTAATCATTGCAAATTTTCTATTTTGTATTTTTCAAATATACTGAAAGATAAATATGCAATGGAGTTTTCATAGTATTAAAACGTAGGATGGTTATCAAAAGATGCTTAATCAGGAGGTTTAGTGTCTTTTTTATTATTCAGTATGGATAGCTCTCATCTAAAAGAATAGCACAATAATATCATTAAAATTGTAATTATCATTAGAAAAATATAAAGTGAGCTTTCTTTATCAAGAAATAATAATTAAGACATAAAAAATGTATTAGCCTCCATTTTTAAATAAGTATTTCACAAAATGATGACTCCATAAAGAATTAATATTTGATCTAATACTGCGCCGAACAATTATCATTTTTTGAAAATATTGGCTACCTGTAAATTTAAAATGGCAAAAAGAAATGATAAACAACGGCTACATATTTTGGAAATTATTCCTGTACCTGCACTATCAATTCTATCTCACAAGGAATATTCATAGGCAGTGATCCCATTCCTACGGCAGCACGTGCGTGTTTTCCCCTTTCACCAAAAACTTCAACCATGAGGTCTGAAAAGCCATTTACAACTTCGGGATGCCTTGTAAATGATGCCTCAGAATTTATCATTCCCAACACTTTTACAATTCTTTCAACTTTATTAAGATCTCCAATCTGAGCCTTTAACGCAGCTAATTGTACAATAGCTGTTAACCTGGCAGCTTCATAACCTTCTGCAATTGTCAAATCACTACCCACTTTTCCAGTGATAAAATTACCATCGGGTTTTCTTGGGCCATTTCCAGCCATAAAGACCAAATTGCCAGTTTTTACCGAATTGACATAATTGGCAATTGGTTTCGCAGGCTCTACTAATTCTATTCCTAATGACTTAATTCTCTCTTCTACATCATAATCGTAAAGTTCAATAACTTCATTTGCTTCTTTAATATTTGATTGACATGAGAATAATAAAACTAAAAGTATAAAAATGGATTGTTTCATAATCTTTGTGGAATGAATGAATTGCATGGTTATAAATTAGGCAAATAACAAGGATAAATTTTAAGCAATATTGAAGTACTAAAAATCAAACATATTTGTCATACAAACAAGGCTTTGAAATTGAATATTATTAAGATTCTTATAATCTCAATCAGCTCTTCTTTCGAAAAGCTCAAGCTGATTGGGTAATAATTTGAATGACCTTCTGTGATATGAGGTTATTCCAAATTTTTTTATGGCCTGCCTGTGTTCTTTTGTTGGATAACCTACATTACGATCCCAACCATACTCTGAATAAACATGTGATAATTTTGCCATAAGTTCATCGCGATAGGTTTTAGCAAGAATAGAAGCTGCAGCAATACTCATATATTTTCCATCACCTTTAATAATACAATGATGTAGTATATTTTTATATTGATTAAATCTATTGCCATCTACCAGAATCAACTCAACATTTTGATTGAGCATATCCAATGCTCTATGCATTCCTAAAAATGAAGCCTGCAATACATTTATTTTATCCACCTCAAGATTCGAAACTTCAGCAATTGCATATTCCAAAGCGTCACGTACAATATCTTTACGAAGTATCTCTCTATTTTTTTTTGT